>DATLIL010000590.1:0-4260 GCA_035539475.1 Polyangiaceae bacterium | reverse complement strand
GTACATCACCAGGTGACCGAGCTCGTGCAGCAGCACCGGGCTGAAGAGCTCGTGCTCGGCGCCGGCTTCGTGAAACGTGCGGCCGTCTTCGCTGACGTGATAGCTCCAGTACGAGCCGTGGTTGCCGCGCGCCCAGTGGTTCTCGTCCTTGAACAGGTGCTCGTGCAGCCAGATCGTGTGACCGTCGCGAGCGTCGTCGGGGCGCTGTCGATCGAAGGGCGCGACGCCGTGCTCGGTGGGTCGGTTGTCGATCACGATGCGGCGAACCAGCTGGGTGTGCTGCCAGGGCACCCGCGCCAGGGTGTTCTTCAGGGCGCGGAACCAGCCGTCGTGAATGACCCCGGCGACGTGCACGGGCACGGCGTCGGTATTCTCACGACCAGAAGGCCACGCCACGAGCACGCAATGACTGCGCTCCGCCCCTTCGAGGTTGCGCGTGAGCCGGAGCCAGCGTCCCTCGTAGCCATCCACCGAGTAGTAACGCTTGCGCCCGCCGGGCTCCGTCAGCGCCTCGCGTTCTCCGTCGCGCTCGGGCGGGCAGAGATCGACCTCGTGCTCCGCCGCGTGCTCGGGCGAGGTGACGATCGTCGGCGGGCTGGCGACGACCGATGCGCTCGGCGCAGGCTGCGGAGCGCTAGGTGTCGCTCGAGGCCGAGCGCTCTCGGAACCCGACGAGCTTGCACAAGCTGCCATCAGGCAGAGCAGGGCGACTGCACCTTCGCCAGAGCGCCTGGTCATGACAGGTCGTCAGCTTGGCACGAGTGGAACCGATGGGCTCAATCGGTTGACTGACCGGTAGGTGCCGCACACACAAACCTGGTCGCTTCGACGACCGAGCGGGGACTCAGGGGCGTGCCCGAGGCGAAGCTCACCTTCGAGGACGTCTTTCCTAGCCACGACGGCTTCGTTCGTCGCGCGCTGAAGAGCCTCGGACTCGGGCGCTCCGATCTCGACGACGTCCGCCAAGAGGTGCTTCTCGTCGTACTCCGCCGCCTGGAATCTTTCGACCACGAACGCGAGCTCGGGGCCTGGCTCTACGCCATCTGCTTGCGCGTGGCCGCTGCCCATCGCCGGCGCGCCTACGTCTGGCGCGAGCTACCGATGGCTGACGCGAGGCGGGCGCTCCAGGGCTCGGCCCCTGCTCCCGACGAGGAAGCGGAGCGGCGCCGTACCCTGCTGGAGGCGTACTCCGCGCTGCAAACGCTGAAGGAGGAACACCGCGTGGTGTTCGAGATGTTCGAGCTCGAGGGCGCCGACTGTGAAGGCATCAGTGCAGCCCTGAGCGTACCGCTCGGGACGGTCTACTCCAGGCTGCACTATGCCAGGCGTCACTTCGCTAGCAGGCTGCGGCGCCTGCGTTTCACCACCAACGCTCGTGAGCCACCCAGTCGACCTCGAGCTGGGCCCAGTCGCCGGCGTCGTTGAAGTTGCCGTTGTTGCCGCCGAGGTTGCCGCCGACGGCCATGTTGATGATGAAGAACATGTCCTGACCCGTCCAGTGGCCGTTCCAGGCCTGGAACATCAGCGCGCCGTCGCGGTAGTACTTGATCTGGTCGCCGTCGAAGACGACCTTGAACACGTACCAGCGGTTGGGGTCGAACCAGTTATCGCCCTTGGACACCGAGTACGGCGAGCTCTGGCAGCCGTCACCCGCGTGCCCGGCCGTGAAGAAGCGATCGCCGGCGTTGCGCGTGTACTCCCAGATGTCGAGCTCACGCGAGCCCCAGCGCGGCCAGTTCGAACCCCAGCCGCAGGTGTTGTCGTACCACTCGATCGAGGAGTAGACGGGGTGCTCGTTCACGCCCTGTCCTAGCGTCCAGAACGCAGGCCAGGTGCCGGAGGCGCCGCCGCCCATCGAGCCGCCCTCCGCGTACTTCACGCGCGCCGAGAACGCACCCTCGCGGAAGTAGCGCTTGTTCTTGCTGTTGACGCGGCCGCACTCGTAGTTGCCGTGACCCGTGCCGCTGCCGATGTGGTGGCAATCGACCTTGAGCCGGCGGCCGTCGGACCAGATCTTCCACGGCTTGTAGTACTGCTTCTCGTTGTTGACGAAGCCGGGGTTCCAGTCCGCCTTGTTCCAGTTGCCGTCGTTCACGCTCGTGAAGTCGTCGGACCAGTCCTCGATCATGCCGGCGCCGCCGTCGACGCGCTTGATGATCCATTGCTGCGCGTCGTTGTTGTAGTCGTCCCAGACCTGGATCTTCGTGCCGTTCTCCGTGTTGCCGTAGTCGAGGTCGATCACCTTGCCGTTGTGCCTCGACTTGATCTTCCAGTGGCCGTAGGCCGTCATCGCTTCGACCTCGGTGAAGTACCAGCGCTGCCAGTTGCCACCGTTGCAGTCCCAGGTGATGAGGTTGTTCGTGCCGCCACCCGCTTCGATGTCGAGGCACTTGCCGTTGGCGTGACCCTGGCGGATCTCGTAGTAGTTCTGGCCGTCGTTGCCGGCGTAGCGGATGTACCACTTCTGGTCGCCGCTATCGCCGCCACAGTAGTGGCCGTCGTAGTGGTAGAGCGCGAGCGGGCGGCCGTTGTTCTGGCCGGGGCACGCACCGGGCAAGTCCCACGACTTGTGCGGCGCGTTCTTGGGCGAGATGCGATAGAGGCCTTCTCCCGGGGCCGTGTTGAGCGCTTCGTGAACCTGGCCGAGCGAGGCCTCTTCTTCGATCTCGCCGCCGTCCTCCGCCGCCATTCCCGTACAGCCTGTGCTCGCAGCACCCAGGCCGAGGAGTGCTGCCATCATGAAGGAGCGATACGATAGAGTTGAAATGGCTTTCATGGCGCAGGTGTCTTTCCGGAGCTCCCAAACGGCTCCGCATGTGTGATGGCGCCGCCAATCGGCGCGCGCATCGTTGGTCTGTTCTGCCCTAGTGCACCCGCTGTGCCAGCCGTCTCGCTTCTGCTCCAAACCTCGGGATTTGGCCCAACTTCGTCAGCGTACACCGCGTCTCGATATTGCGCATGTCACCCCCCGAGACTGCGCGAGTCGCGCAACGCTGCGCGACGTGCGCATGCGCGAGCGGCGATTTTAGCGCGGTTTTTGTACAACTTTCGCCGTGCGTCATGCGCGGCGAGTCCCGGCGCCTTCAAACTTTTTGCGCGGCTAGCCGAGTGCTGACTCGATGTGTTGGAGAATGGGAGTGTGCGTGTTGAGCAGTAGCAGCAACCGTCACGGCGCTGCGTGCAACAAGGCCTTCAGCACGCCATCGAGGATGTCGCCGACCAGGCCGTAGTCGACGGGGCGCTGGACCTCCACGGTGCCCTGCTTGGCCTGCACCACCATGCCCTCCGGGTAGCCGCAGTTGTCGCTGTCCGGAACATCGATGCGCACGACCGGTGCGATGGTCATGCCGAGCGCGCTGCCCTGCACGAGGCCCAGGACGTAGCTGCCGGAGAGACGATTCGCGGGCACGACGACCTCGAAGGTGAGCCTGCGAGTTTCGTGGGGCTCGAGCTCGACCAGGCCACCGAGATCATAAGTCGCCTCGTACTCGGTCGTCATTTCCGGATCCGAAAGCGTCGCGCTGATTTCCTCGATCGTCATGCGCCGCTCGAGCAAGTTCTGGAACGACTGCTCGACGGCGAAGGTCAGGCGGTAGCTCGCGAGGTCGGCTTCTTCCGGGTGCACGCTGTCCTTGGCGAGCTGGGTCTCGGAAGGCCCGTCCACCGATTCCAGTTTGACGCCCTCGGTGCCGATCTCGATCAGGTTGTCGCACTCTTCCGCGCTGAGCTCGTAGGGGAGCTCCGCACCTTCATCGGCGGGCCTCTTGTCCAGAGCACAGCCGCCGAGACTGACCACCAGCGCACTCCCAACCATGCATTCACGCCACATGAATACAGGCTATGACCCGGCACTGAAGCTCGCCAGAGCAGCGTATTTCGCGGCGGTGCCGCGGCCGAAACCCCGAGTCTTTCGCGCCACCGCTACGTGAGATTCGCAGCTCGGGCACGGGCGGGCCATTCAATTTTTGCGTGCAAGAATTGAAGATTGAAGTTCGAGCGCGTCGGGACCCATACGTTGGGCCATGTCGTTTCGTTGCCGCGGAAGACGCCATCGCCGAGTGCAGCAGGGGCTCGGCTCGATTGCGCTCGCCGCGCTGGCGCTGGCTTGTGCCTCTGCGGATCCGAATACGAACGTCGTTCCGGTGGCGACATCGGGCGCCGGCAGCGCCGCTGGAGCCGCCGGAGCCGCCGGTACTGCAGGTGGAGGCGCCGGCGGAGCCGCAGCGAGCGCCGGCAGCTCGGGCAGCGCTGGTCTCGGCG
>DATLIL010000589.1:0-15192 GCA_035539475.1 Polyangiaceae bacterium | reverse complement strand
CTCCACGACCTGTGTGACCGTCCGGACGTCGTCGAGCGCGTGGGCCCACGCGAGGCCGTACGCGAGCGCTTCTCGTTCACCATGCTGCCCGAGGAGCTCCGCGTGCGCCTGCGGCCACGCGCCGGGAGCTAGCGCCCGCCTCCGTGTCCGGCCCCTGCCCGGATCCGTTGAGGCACGCCGGAAAAATTCCTATCTTTTGGTTTGTTCTGTGGGCAAGCCGCGCCTGAGCGGTCAGTTCGTCGTGACCCGCCTCCCATTCGCGGATCGAGATCTGCCGTGGACAAGACCCACGAGTGGTTCCAGCTCGGCCCCGCTACGCGCAGCCTCGCTTTCGGATTGATCGCCTCGGGCTAGCGTCGTAGATCCGGCCATCATGGGTAATGGTTTGAACATTCGTCCTGACGGAGCACTCGACATCGTATCGCTCGGCGCGCTCGTGCATCGCCTCGATCCCGGCATCATTCCGTTTCGAAAGGCGACCGAGTGTGCCCTGCACGTCAGCGGCGGCGAGTTCAACGTGGCCGCGAACCTCTCCGACTGCTTCGGCATGAACGCCGGCATCGTCAGCGCCATGGTCGACTACCCGCTCGGTGAGCTGGTCGCGGAGCGCGTCAAGGCCATGGGCGTGCGCCCCTTCTACAAGCGCTTCAAGCACAACGGCGTCAACGGCCCGAACATCGCGGCGGTGTACAGCGACGGCGGTCACGGCGTGCGCGCTCCGGTCGTGTTCTACAACCGCTCGAACGAGGCCGCGGCCCAGCTCAAGCCGGGTGACGTGGACTGGGCCTCGCTCTTCGCTGGCGGCGTGCGCTGGTTCCACAGCGGCGGCATCTTCGCCGCGCTGTCGGAGACCACCGGTGAGCTCATCATCGAAGGCATGAAGGCAGCTCGCAAAGCCGGCGCCGTCACCAGCTTCGATCTCAACTTCCGCGAGAAGCTCTGGAACATCTGGGGCGGCCAGCAGAAGGCCGTCGAGATCATCGGCCGCATCGTCGAGCACGTCGACGTGCTGGTCGGTAACGAAGAGGACCTGCAGAAGGGCATCGGCATCGCCGGCCAGGACGTCCAGTCGCAATCCAAGCTCGATCCCACGGCCTTCTTCGGCATGATCGACAAGGTCGTCGCCAAGCACCCGCAGGTGAAGGTCGTTGCCACCACGCTGCGCGAGGTGCACAGCACCAACCGCCACACCTGGAGCGCGGTCGCCTGGATCGACGGTAAGACCTACCAGGCCCCCAACTGCGAGCTCGACGTGATCGATCGCGTCGGCGGCGGCGACGGCTTCGCGGCGGGCCTGATCTACGGTCTGCTGAGCGGCGAGGCCCCGCAGCAGGCGGTCAACCTCGGCTGGGCGCACGGCGCGCTGCTCACGACCACCCCCGGCGATACGACGATGGTCACCGTCGATCAGGTCCGTTCTTTCGCCAAGGGCGGCTCGGCCCGCATCCAGCGCTAGAGTACGGCCGCGCGGCTCGCGCTCTAACCGCGCACGCGGATGGCCCAGGTCAGCTTGCCGATGTTCTTCAGCACGTTCGGAACGCGCTTGAACAGGTTGATCGACGGCGGCCGCTTCTCGACGACGCGGATCGGGATCTCGAGCACCTGGAGCTCCTCGCGGTACGCGCGGATCACGAATTCGCTGGCGAAGACGTCCTTGTCGGTCAGGCAGCTGCGGGCGATGGCCTGGAGTTTGTCGCGACGGAACGCCTTGAGGCCATGGGTGTCCGTGCCGCGAAAGCCGAGCAGCGAGCGCAGGAGGCCGGTGTAGACCTGGCTCGCCACGTGCCGGATCAGCGGGCGCGCGTCCTCGGCGCCGGCGATCAGCTTGGAGCCGATCACGAGATCGACCTGTCCCGCGCCGAGTAACTCGACCGCCTGGCGGTGGAAGTCGGCGTCACACAGGTCGATCTCGTCGCAGATCACGATCTCGCCGCGAGCCTCGGCGATACCGAGGCGCATGGCCTTGCCGTAGTTGGGCTCACCTGCGGAGAGCACGCGCACCTCGGGGTACTTGCGCGAGAGCTCCTGACCGATGGCCACGGTGCGATCGCGCGAGCCGTTCTCCGCGAGCACGATCTCGTAGCTCCAGCCGTACGGCGCGAGCCGCTCGCGCAGATCCACCACCGCCGCGTGCAGGATCGCTTCCTCGTTGTAGACCGGAATGACGATCGAGATGTGGGGGCGATCGGCGGCGGCGACCTCGGCGCTCATCGGCAGAGCTCCCGGGCGCTGTCTGCGGCCTCGTCACCGAAGAGCAGCGCGTCCTCCATCGACGAGTAGTTCCAGGCGCCGTAGCGGCCCGCGGCGACGATGCGCTGCTCGGCCAGGAACGCCTGCACGGTGGCAGTGGCGTCGTAGTAGCGGTGATCGAAGATGACGTAAGCGTGGTCGATGCGACGCAAACGAGCGAAGGCGATGTCGGCCGGCCCAGCGATGACGCCCATCTCGCACAGGCCGCGCGTCACCTCGGGCATCAGCTCGCCGAGCACCGGCTCGCGGCGATCGGCGAGCTCGACGTAGAGGCTGCCCTTGCCCGGCGGCACGAGCGTCTGCGAGAAGTGCGAGTAACAGCCGACACGATAGAAGGGGTACTTCTCTTCCGGCACGTAGGCCCAGTGAAAATCGCGACCCGGCGCGCGATCGAGCGCCACGTCCAGGTAATAAAGGTGGGAGCAGCGCAGATCCGCCGCCGCCCTGCGCACCTCCGCCGGGACGTCGTCGCACAGGCCGATCAAGACCGGCAGCGGCACGGTGCTGATCAAGACGTCGAAGGGCACGCGCTCGTCGTCGAACTCGAGCACCCGCTCGGCGAGCGCGATGCGCCGCGGGGCGCGGCCGAGCTCGAGCGTGGCAAGGCGCGCTTGCATGCCGTGCGACAGCTCGCCGATGCCACGGCGCGGATAGACGAAGTTCGCGTTATAGCCGAGCTCGCGATCGTTCAGGCCAACGGCGCCGGCCACGACGTCCTCGAGCTTGGGCAGCGGCACGAAGCGCTGACACCAGGCGCTCGTGATCTCGCTCGGCGGCACACCCCACAGCCGCGCGTTGTACGGAAGCATGAAGTGCCGGCTGATACCCTCACCGAAGTGAGTCAGACAGAACTCCTCGAAGTTCCTCGGATCCGGCTTGGACGTGGCGAAATGCGCCTTCAGAAAGCCGTTCAGACACTCGTAGGCCACCGCCGGCGGCAGCCCGTAAGTGTTGGCTTGAAACGGATAGCGGGTGAACACGCCATGCGAAAAAACCACGCTGCGGCGCTGGATCACCTCGTAGTCGTCGCCAATCCAGGACAGCACCCGAGCCCGCATGCGTTCGTCGCGCAAATGGAGCAGATGACCAGTGCGATCGAAGCGGTAGCCGGAGTCCTCGGTCGTGACGGCGTGCCCGCCCGCCACGCCGAGCTTCTCGAACAGGCGGTGGCGCACGGGCTCGCGGGCGAGCGACAGCGCCGCGCTCATCCCGGTGAGTCCAGCACCCAGGACGGCGATCGGAACGGCTGAGCTCGTGGGCGCCGTGGCCATGAAGCCCGCGGAACCTACGGAACGGACACGCTTTTGTCCAGCCGGGCCTAACGCTTTTGCCGCGGAGGCAGCGGGGGCGGCGGAGTCGCGGTCCGCCCGTCTTCGGGCCAGGCGTGGCGCGGATAGCGACGCATCAGCTCCTTGCGGATGCCCGGATAGTGACGCTCCCAGAAGCCGGCGAGATCGGTCGTCACCTGCACGGCGCGCTGGTTCGGCGCCAGGAGGTGCAGGGTGAGCGGCACCCGGCCGCCGGCGATGCGTGGCCCTTCCTTCATCCCGAAGTAGTCCTGCAGGCGTGACTCGATCCAGGGCGGCTTTGCCGGCTCGTACTGGACCTGGACGCTACGGCCGCCCGGCAGCCGCACCCGGTCGGGGAACTGTTCGTCGAGCAGCCGCCGCGCGCCCGGCCCGATCGCCGTCAGTACGAGCTCGCCGAAGTCGTGACCGCGAAGCTCCTCGAGCGAGCTACTGTGCTCGCAGGCTGCCTCCAGCGCGCGGTCGATCACCTGGCCCGTGTCGGCGGGAAACCCCGCGTCGGGGTAGTGCTTGGCGGCGAGCTCGAGGCGCATCGACAGCCTGCCCAGCGTCTCGCCCTGCGCAAACTCGTGAGCCCTGGCGCGCGCCGCCGTCAGGAGAACACGCGCCGTCTCCGGAGACGGCGGCGCCACGCTACGTGATTCGTCGAGCACGACGGAGCCGAAGCTCATGCGCTCGACGCGTTCGACCCGCTGTCGCTCGGCGTCGAACGCGAGCTCATCCGAAACCGTGACGCGATCGGGATACAGCTCGAGCAGCGTGTTCTCGTCGACGGCGCTGGCCAGGCGTACCTCGCTGCCGCGGCCCTGCCGATGCTCGACGTCGACCGCGACCATGAGCAGCGGCTCGCGCACCACCGATTGTGGCGAGAGCTTGGCCTGCCCGCCGCCGGCGAGCACGAGCTCGGGCTGCCCCGGCCGGCGACGGCGCGCCAGACGATCGACGAAGCCGGTGAGCACGCAAGCGAGCAGCGCCTGCTCGGCGGCCTCCAGCGACCGCGGCGCCGCCGCGTCGTCTCGTGCCTGGCGCGACAGCTGCTGCGCCGCCCTGTCCGCGGCCTGAAACGAGCGCGCGTCGAGCCCCAGGCTGCGCAGGCGCTGTTCGGAGCGAGTCCCCTCACCTTCACGAAAACGCTCGAGCAACTCGAGCAGATCCGATGGTCCGCTCTGCATGTGCGCGCCGCTCGGTCCGCGTCCCCCGAAATCGGTGCGCAGATCGCGACGGATGTCGCGCTCGCCGAGCAGCGCCGCGAGCGCGCAGGCGTCGCGCGCCACGCCTCGGCGCTCGCCCTCGACGACGATGCGTGCCTGCCTGGGGTGCAGCGGAAAATCGAGCAACCGACGGCCAATCGCGGTCAGCTCGCCCTCCGTCGAAACAGCGCCGAGGTCACGCAGGAGCTGCTCGGCGGCTTGCAGGCTGGGCGCAGGCGGAGGTGTCAGCCAGGCGAGCTCCCCGGGCGAACGCACGCCGGCGCCATGAAGAGAGAGCAGCGCTTCCGACAGATCGGCCCTAGCCACCTCGGGCAGATCGTGTTCGAGGCGCGTCTCGAAATCACCGCGCGTGTACAGGCGGAGCACGCGCCCCGCCCGGGTGCGACCCGCACGGCCCGCGCGCTGCACGGCCGAGGCGCGGCTGATCTTGGCCGTGCCGAGCGTGGGCAGCCCGCTCCACGGCGAGTGTCCCGCCACGCGCGAGAGCCCGGAGTCGACGACGGCGCACACGCCCTCGATGGTGATCGACGACTCGGCGACGTTCGTCGCCAGGACGACCTTGCGCCGCGCCGCGGGCTCGACGGCTCGCGCCTGCTCCTGGATCGGCAGATCGCCGTGGAGCGGCAGGACCAGGGTGTCGTGCTCGCGCGCCAGCGCCTCCAGGCTCTCCAGCGCGCGACGGATCTCGCCGGCGCCGGGCAAGAACACCAGCACGTCGCCGCTCGGCTCCTCGGTCAACAGGCGGCGTACCGCGCTCGTGATCTGCTTCTCCAGCGGCCGCTCGTCGGGCGCCGGCAGATGCTCGATGCTGACCGGGAACATCCGACCCTCGCTGCGCACCCGCGGACAATCCCCCAGGTAACGAGCGATCGGCTCGGCGTCGAGCGTGGCGCTCATCACCACGAGCCCGAGCTCCGGTCGCCGCTCACGCAGCGACGCCAGCAAGGCCAGCAAGAGGTCCGTGGACAGGTGCCGTTCGTGAAACTCGTCGAGCACCACGGCGCTCACGCCCTGGAGCGTGGGATTTTCGAGCAACTGGCGAACGAGCACTCCCTCGGTCACGTACTTGAGCCGGGTCTTCGGGCCCGAAACCTGCTCGAAGCGTACGGAGTAGCCCACGCGCTCACCGAGGCGCTCGCCGCGCTCGCCGGCCACTCGGCGCGCGGCCATACGCGCGGCCAGGCGCCGCGGCTCGGTCACGATCACCTCACCGGCTGAAAAGCCGTCCACTTCCAGGAGCGCCCAGGGCACGCGCGTCGTCTTGCCGGCGCCAGGCGGAGCCTCGAGCACCAGCTGCCGCGCCTGCTGCAGCCGCTCGGTGATTTCGCCGAGCACGGGATCGATGGGCAGGGCCTGCACGGCGCGCATCATGCACGACGCCCGGCCGCCGTACCAGGCACCGAACGACTTGCCCGATTCGGTGGCCGCCAGCATCATTGGAGTCCAGCGAATGCGCGCGGCCCTGTTCGACATGGACAGAACGCTGATCCGAGTGGATACAGCGAGGCTCTACACCCAGTTCCGTCGCGACCAGGGAGAAGCCTCTCTGCGCGATGTGATGCAGGTGGCCTGGTGGGCCATGCAGTATACCGCCGGGGTGATCGACGCACCGCGCGTCGCAGCGCAAGCGCTCAGCCGTTTTCGCGGCAAGGCCGAGGCCTGGTTGATCGAGCAGACCGAGGGCTGGTTCAAGGAGTACGTCCTGCCCGAGGTGCAGCAGGCGGGTCGCGAGGCCGTGAAGCGCCACCACGACCAGGGTGACGTGGTCGGCATCGCCACCGGCGCGACGATCTACGCCGCGCGGCCGCTGGCGCGCGAGCTCGGCATCGATCTCGTCATCTGCACCGAGCTCGAGATCGACGACGACGGCCTGTTCACCGGCCGCGTGATCGACCCGATCTGCTACCGCGAGGGCAAGCTCGAGCGTTCACGCGTCGCGGCGGAGCGCCTGGGCTTCAAGCTCGAAGAATCGGTCTTCTACAGCGACAGCATCACCGACGTACCTCTGCTCGAGGCCGTGAAGGAGCCGGTGATCGTCAATCCGGACAAGCGCCTGAAGAAGGTCGCCCAGGCGCGCAAGTGGCGCATCGAGCAGTGGTAGCTACTCGCAGGCGCCGACCAGCGTGAACTGGTTCGCCGACGTCTCGCACCAACCCATGCGAGTGCGCTCGGGCGTGGTCTCGGGGGGACAGTCACCCTCGAAGTTCCAGAGCGCGCTCGACCCCGCGAAGGTCCACTTCTTCTGATTGAAGGTGAGCTCGTCGCCGGCGTCCATCGGGGGATCCGGGGGAGCTGCACCCGGCGCCCACTCGGGCAGGCCGGTGCAGCTCGTGGGGTTACCGCTTCCGCCGCTGCCGCTGCCGGAGCTGCCGCCGTTGCCACTGCCGGAGCTGCCGCCGCTCGTGCTGCCGCTGCTCCCGCCGCTGTCGCTGCCAGCCTCGTTGGTCGTGCCGGCGCTGGAACCGCCTGCGCTCGAGCCGCCCTTGTCGGGAGAGCCGCCGTTACCGCTACCAGCGGTGCCCGCAGTCGAGGTTCCGCCGCCCTTCCCGCCAGCGCTCGTGGTTCCACCCTTGCCGGTGGTGGCGCCGGTCGCGCCCGAGCCACCCGAGCCGGGGTCGACTCCCGGCACTTCCTCGTTCAGCTGGACGGCGCAGGCGCCGAGCCCAGCGGCCAGCAGCATTCCGATCAGTGCACGATGGGGGGCCATGACTTCGCTGCCGAGGCTACCCGAAGGGTCCCCGGCAGCTGGTGTCGATTTTGGCCGTTTTGATGGCGCGTTCTTATTCGCAGGCCCCGAGATCGACGTAGCGCTGCGCGTCGGTCTCGCACCACGACTCGCGTGTCCCCGTCGGCGGACACACGTCATTCCACCAGTTGATCATCGCGCCCGCCGGCTCGACCGCGAACTTGTGATTCATATAGGTGAGCTCGTCGCCCTGCAGCATGGGCTTGTTCGGTGGCTCGGTGTTCGCCGTCCACACGGGGAGGCCGTCGCAGCTGGTGCTGCCCGCGCCGCCGGCGCCGACGTCCGTGCCGCCGCTACCTGAACTACCGGAACTGCCCGAAGTCCCGGTACTACCTGAACTACCCGAGCTGCCACCGGTACCAGCGCCAGCGCTGCTGGGGCTGCCGCCCTCACCCGTACCGCCATTACCCGCGCTGGCGGTTCCGCCCTTTCCGCCGCTACCGCTGGCGCTGCCGCTCGAGCCGCCCGAGCCGCCCTTGCCCCCGACACCCGAGCCACCGAGCGCTGCCCCGCTGCCGCCCTTGCTGGCAGCGCCTCCGGATCCGCCCGGCGGATCAGCGGCCTCGAGCGGCTCTCCGCTCTCGTCGAGCTGCGTGGCACAGGCAGCGAGCAGTGCGCCGATGGTCAAACAGGCCAGGGCCGGAGACAGCCTCATGAGGCACCTCGAACACCAGTCTACGCCCAAACCTGGAACCGGTTCTATGTTTTTCTAAAACCGCGGGAAATTGGCGCGCAGACCCCACAAACCCAGCGCTGGATTCGAGACGTAGAAGAACTCGTCGCCATCCGGCAGGCGATTCATGCCGTCGCGCAGTCGGGCGGGGTCGTAGCGCCTGCAGAGCTCCGCGCAGTCGCCGTACTCGTAGCCCGCGTCTTCGACCTCACTGCGCTGAAGGCCGCCCGTCGCATAACGAATGCGGAAGCGCCCCTCCGACGACCCGTGGATCAGGTGGGCCGCCGCGCTGAGCGACTCGCCGAGGTCGGGATCGCTCTTCACGCGCTCGAGAGTCCGCTCCGTACCGCGGTAGCCGTGCTTGCGGATCAGCCGGTCGATGCCGGCGTCCTCGCCGAACGATTTGACGCCCGGCGCCACGATCACGAGCTCGCCACCATCGGCGATCGCCAGGCGCGTGCGGTAGATGGCCTTGTTGCCCAGCCAGGTCGATTTGAACTCGGCGGGGTCGAGGTAGACGACCACCTTCTTCAGCGGCGCCTCCAGGAGCTCGAGGTTCACGCGCTGCACCAGCGGCACGCCGGCGTGAAAACAGGCCTCGTCGTCGCCGGCGTAGAGCCCACGCGTGTGCATCACCCCGTCGCTGTCGCGCTGGCGGACGGTGAGCACGTAGGTGATGGGCAGATCGCGCGCGAACTGGCCCGCCATGTAGTCGAGCACGGCGCGTACCGGCGTCTGAGCGCGGCCCATCATGCGCTCCATGCCGTAGGCCGCCCCGATGAAGTGCGTACGATCGATGATGTCCTTGCCGCCGACACCGACGAAGACGTTCTTGTTGTGGTTGGCGATGCCCACCACCTCGTGCGGCACGAGCTGACCGATGGAGATGATGCGATCGAAGCGGCCCTCGATCAGCCGAGCATTGACGGCGCAGCGCACGGGATAGCTGACGAGCCCCTCGCTGACGTGCTCGACGAACGAAGCCGGGACCTCGCCGAGCTGCCGCAGACCTTTGCGAAAATCGTGCACGCGGAACGCCGACAGCGGGATGCCGGGAAACATCTCGGCGATTTCGGCCTCGCTCATCGCGACGTGCGTACCGAGCGCCGGCAACACCTCGACCTCCGCGCGAGCCGCCAGGCGCTGGTACAGAAACGAGGTGATCTCGCCTGCACCCGAGTGCCGGCGCGTTCCGTCCGGCGGCAGCAGCAGCACGCGCCGCAGGGGACCGAGACGTGCCAGCATGGAATCGAGCAGCTCCGCGCTGCGCTCGGCGCCGATGTCGGCGTCGATCCCGCCCTCGGCGAAGTGCACCACGCCACGCAGCGCTTCGCCCTCGGCCACGCGCGCGAGACGTACACGCTCGACGACCTCCTCCGCTCGCAGCGAGGCGGGCATGATCTGCGCGCCCGCGCTGCCCTCCTCCGGGCCCAGGCAGACGACGGAGCTCGCGCTGGCGTTCTTGAGCAGCACGTCGCGATACGCGAGCTTGAGCACGCCCGAGGTGAGCACCGCGCCGCCCGCCGCCTCCCAGCGCGGGACGCTCGCGGCCAGGGCTTCGAGCCAGGGCCAGCAGTCGCCGTCACCGAGCACTTCGCCACGCGCGAGCTTCGCGCGGTTTTCCGCGGTCTGAAACGCGTCGGCGTCGTAACAGGGTAGACCCAGGCGTGCGGCCAGGGCCGTGCCCACGCTCTCACTGGCGCCGCTCGCGCCCATGACCACGATCAACATCGTCGCTGGCGCAGCCTAGCACCGCACTCGGGGCCGAGCAGGCGGCGATATGCCGCGATTTCTAGAGCTTTTGCTTGAGCCGAGCCAGCAGCGTGAGCGCCTCGATGCCCGTCAGACGGTCGACGTCGAGCTCGCGCAAGGTGGCGAGTACCTCCTCGCGCGCTCGCTCCACTGCGGGGCGCGCCACGAAAAGATCGAGCTGATCGTCGGGGCGGCTCTTGCCTTTGCGCGGGGCGCTGGGTGAGCTGAGCTTCTCCCCGCCCTCGAGCGTGGCCAGGAGGGCTCGGGCGCGCGCCAGCACCGACTCCGGCAGCCCCGCGAGCTTGGCCACGGCCACGCCGTAGCTGCGGCTGGCCGCGCCCGCCACGACGCGATGCAAGAACATCACGTCGCCGTCCACCTCGCGCGCGCTGACGCTGTAGTTGGCGGTGTGCTCGCTGGTCTGCGCCAGCGCGGTGAGCTCGTGGTAGTGCGTGGCGAACAGCGCCCGGCAAGCGACGACCTCGTCCAGGTACTCGGCCACGGCCCAGGCGATGGCCAGGCCGTCGAAGGTGCTGGTGCCACGCCCGATCTCGTCCAGAATGACGAGCGAACGCCGGGTCGCACCGCGCAGGATCTCCGCAGTCTCGCGCATCTCGACCATGAACGTGCTCTCGCCCTGCGCCAGGTTGTCGCTGGCGCCGACGCGCGAGAGAACGCGATCGACGATGCCGACACGCGCGGACCGAGCTGGCACGTAGCTGCCCATCTGCGCCAGGATCACCGACAGCGCCAGCTGCCGCAAAAGCGTGCTCTTGCCGGCCATGTTCGGCCCGGTGATGAGCCACAACCGCTCGCGCTCGAGATCCAGATCGACGTCGTTGGGCACGAAGCGCCCCGCCGCGGCCAGGCGCTCCACGACCGGGTGCCGGCCCTCGCGGATGACGAGCTTGTCGGACGCGTCGACGTTCGGCCGCGTGTAGTCGTAACGGTGCGCCACGTCGGCGAGCCCGGCGGCGACGTCCCAGCGCGCCAGGCGGGCAGACAGCGCGCGGACGCGCTCGGCTTCTTTCCCGGCCGCGAGCACGAGCTCGCGCAGGAGCTGGAGCTCGCGCTCGCGGTGGCGTTCCTCGGCGTGGGTGATCTTGTCGGCCAGGCCGTCGAGCTCGTCGGTGCTGTAGCGCTCGCCGGTGGCCACCGTCTGCTTGCGCCGGAAGTGCTCGGGCACGCGCCCCGCCTGTCCGCGGCTGACCTCGATGTACCAGCCGAACACGCGCGTGTAGCGCACCTTGAGCGTGGAGACGCCGGTTTGCTCCTTGAGCCGGGCCTCGAGCTCCACCATGCGCTCGGCGCCGCTCTGCTTGAGGGCGTCGAGCTCGTCGAGCTCGGCGTCGAAGCCGCGGCGAAAGATGGCTCCGTCCTTGGGCTGAGCCGGTGGGCGGTCGACCAGCGCGCGCTCGAGAGCGGCGGCGAGGTCCGCGACCGCGTCCACCGACTGCGACCCGAGACCAAGCGCCTCGCGCATGGCTGGATCGCCGATGGCTTCCACCTGCGCGACGGCGCGCGCCCCGGCGAGCAGCCCATCGCGCATGGCGCCGAGATCGCGCGGGGTGGCTTCGGCGAGCGCCGCGCGCGTGGCCAGCCGCTCGAGATCACCGACGTCGCCCAGCGGCCGGCGCAGCTCGTCGCGCAGCCGTGGGTTTTGTACGAAGAGCTCGACCAGATCGAGCCGCCGACGGATGCGCTCGACGTCGAGCAGCGGCGCGCACAGGCGCCGGCGCAAGAGCCGCGCGCCGGCCGGCGTGACCGTGGCGTCGATCACGCCGAGCAGCGTCGCGGCGCGGTTGCCCGAGACGCTGTCGACGAGCTCGAGGTGGGCCTGCGCCGTGCGGTCGATGAGCAGGAGGTGCGACGGATCCCAGCGCGTGATGCGCCTGAGCGGCAGCGCCGTGGCCGGATTGCACTCGCGCGCCAGGCGCAGCGCCCGGGCGGCCGCGCGTCGCGCCGGCGGCGAAAGGTGCTCGGCGTCACCTGCAAGCTCGCCGAGCGCCTCGCCCGCATCGGCCTCGCCGAGCTCACGGTCGTCGCGTACTGCCCGCACACCGATGAGCTCGATCGCGCGCCGGAGCTCCCCGGCGTCGAGGTCCGCCTCGGGGCCGAGGCCGATCAGCACCTCGCGCGGCGCCGCCCGGCCGATTTCACCGAGCAGCGCGGCCTGGTCGCCGAGCTCGGCGGCTCGCAGCTCACCGGTGGAGACGTCGAGCAGGCACAGGCCCACGCTCTTCTTGCCGAGCTCGATCGCCGCCAGGAAGTTGTTCGTCACCGCGTCGAGGTGGTCGCGATCGGTGATCAGGCCGGGCGTCACCACGCGCACGACCTCGCGCGGCACGATGCCCTTCACTTTCGAGGGATCGGCCATCTGCTCGCAGATCGCCACCTTGTGGCCGAGCTCGAGCAGCCGCGCCAGGTAGCCGTGTGCCGCGTGGTGCGGCACGCCGGCCATGGGGATCTCGTCCGGCTTGCCGCGGTTGCGACTCGTCAGCGTCAGATCGAGCAGCCGCGCGACGACCACCGCGTCGTCGCCGAACATCTCGTAGAAGTCACCCAGCCTGAAGAAGATGATCGCGTCGGGGTACGCACGCTTCGCCGCCGCGTGCTGCTGCATGACGGGCGTAGCGCTGGCTTTGGACACTGACGCCTCAGAAGAACGCCGCCTCCATGAGGAGGCTATCTAGGCTGAACAGCGTCAGACCGAGCGCGGACGCGTCGACGACTGCCAGGTGCTGCAACTCGGGCAGGTAGAACATGGACTGCGGCATCACGCTGGCCGACTGCGACGTGAGCGTCATGGCCAGCGGGATGAAGCCGCCAGCGGTGGTCCACGAGAAGGTCATGCCGCGCGTGCTCTCCGCCTGGCCACGGTAGACCGCGAAGCGCGCGTTCAGCGAGTCGACGACGCACGCCGACTCGGCGCCGACGGGGCCATCGGCGGCGTCGTACTTGCAGACGTCGTCCGACGTGGCCAGGCCGACGGGGCACTCCTCGTCGTTCAGCTCACCGCAGCTGTCGCTCGAGCGTGAAATCTCGAAGACGCGGCTGTTGAAGTAGCGCTTGCGCGGGCTGCAATCGCGCACGCACACGAAATCCTCGTCCGCCACGCCGTCCTCGCGGAGCGGCGCCACGTCGTGGCGGAAGCCGGAAATCGAGCCGCCCAGCACCCAACTCTGCGAGACTCGCAGCGTGTACGACACGCCGGTCGGGAAGCAGCAATCGATCTGCTCGGCCAGGGCCGGGTCGTCGAGCCGCGGCTCGACGATCAGCCGACCTTGATAGGACTGGACCACGCGCAGCTCGCGATTGGGGCTCAGCTCGCGCCCCTCGATGGTGCCAAAGGTCGCCTCGCAGCCCTCGCGCCCACCGCACACGTTCTGCGCGCGCTCGCTCGTCCAGTACGACTCGTCCTCGCCGATGAAGTCGCTGGTGATCTGCACGTAGTCGGCGTGTTTGCGCCCGAACTCTTCGGCCGCGGCGCCGCTCAGGCCGAAGTGTTCGACGCCGTAGTCGCGCATCAGGTTCACGCCGTAGACTCCGCGATCGCAGAAGTTCGCGGTGGAGTCGGTCAGCGTGCTCTCGGCGGCTTCGAGATCGAGGAAGCCGCTCGGCAGCGTGCCGGTGATGTTGCCCTCGTAGCTCAGGGTGAACACCTCTTCGGCGGCGTACGAGCGCGGCTGCTCGAGCGGCAGGGTGACCGAGTTCTGCTCCGCGAGGGTCGGATCGATCACGAGCTCGTTGGCCGCTTCCTCGCCGGTCGAGAAGAGGTCCGAGCCGACGTAGACGATCGGTTCCTCACCGCCCGAGAAGGGCACCGCCACGAGCTTGGCGCGCTCGAGCACGCCGGTCTGAGCCGAGGGATCGGGCGTCGAGAACTGAGGGAAGGCTCGTAGCGTCGGGGCGCGCACGCCGACCCGGGCGTCGTTGATCGCGAGCTGCGCGGCCCGCGAGCGGTGCGGCTCCACCACCGTGCAGCTGACCTCGTTGGTCACGGTGGGCAGACCGTCGGCTTCCCCGTTGATGGTCAAATACTCGTGAGCTGGCGGATCGCCGTCGTCGTTGCAGCCACGGAAATCCTCGCCCGTCGTGACCGGGCGACGGCAAGTAGCGTCGAAGTCCTCGGCGTCGATCACCACCACCTGACCGCTCGAGAGCATGACGAAGCCGAACACGCCGCGCAGCAGCGTCGGCCGCGCTCCGCTGGTGAAGTCGGTCGAGGGCCGGTACTGGGCGCCGGGGGAGATGCTGCTGACGTCTGGATCGGGGTTGCACTCCAGACCCGTCACGGCGATGCCGGTCTCGGGATCGTTGGCCGGGAGGTCGCGCAGCACGAAACTGACGTCGACGGCGGCCGACGAAAAACCGATGCGATCGGCCGGCTCGAGCGGCAGCCGCGGCGTGCCCGGTCGCACGATCGGCGTGCGCTCGGTCGACCCCGGGCTCACGTCGAAGATCATCACGCTGGCGCCCGGCTGGTCGTATTCGTCGATGGCGTAGACGAAGCGATTGTTCTTCGGCGTCAGCGGGCTGACCGCCACCCGCGACGTGGTGACGACGCGGCTCGGGTTCTCGAACGACTGCGGCAGCAACGGCGGAAGCTCGCTCATCGTGCAGGGGTTCTGCGCGTCGAGCACGTGCACCACGGGCGCCTCGCTGTCGCCGACGTAGAGTCGACCGTCGTCCGACACGGCGAAGCCCGCGGGCCGCACACCGAAGGTGCTGGGGCGGGGCAGCGGCGCGGGCTCGGCCGGGACGCAGCTGGCGTCATCGACCTGGAGGTCCGGCGGCAACACGGGCGCGACGGCGGCCGGGGGCAGAGCGGCGCTGAGCGGCGTCCAGGCCTCGATGTCGCAAGGCGCGTAGGTACCGGCGTCGCGATCGAGCAGCGCCTGCGCGTCGATGATCGCGATCTGGCCCAGGTCGGGCAGCGCCACCGCGAGCTTTCGGCGACCGCGCGCCCCTTGCTCTGCGCTCAGATCGGCCGGGCACTCGCTGCGGGCTGCGGCGGGCGAAGGAGCGTCAGGGTCCTCCGAGCCGAGCGAACGATCACACGCGAGCGCCACGCTGCCGTCGGGCTGGGGGCTGCTCGGCGGGTTGATGTCGCGCCTGATGCTGGCGCTGGGGACGCTCGCCTGCGGTGAAACGCCGCCCAAGGTTCAACTGCGTTCGCTGCAAGCCAGCGGCGACGTGACGGCGGTGTGTCGTTCCGTCACCGGCGTCGGGCCACCGCTCACGGCCTGCCCG
>DATLIL010000588.1:0-12726 GCA_035539475.1 Polyangiaceae bacterium | reverse complement strand
CGGGTAGTCCCAGTGAAAGAGCGTGAGGTAGGGCTCGATGCCGGCCGCGAGCAGCGAGTCGACCAGGCGATCGTAGAAATCGAGGACACGCTGGTTGATCTGACCGGTGCCCTCGGGCAGCACCCACGGCCAGGAGACGCTGAAGCGATAGCCTCTGAGACCGATTTCATGCATCAGCTCCACGTCGCTGGCGTAGCGATGGTAGTGGTCACACGCGACCTCGCCGTGGTGTCCCTCGAAGGTCGCACCCGGCTTGCGGCAGAACATGTCCCACACGCTCGGGCCCTTGCCGTCATCGGCGAAAGCGCCTTCGATCTGATACGAAGCAGCGGCGGCACCCCAGACGAAGTCGCTCGGAAAACTCATCGCGTCGGGTCCTTAGCATCAACCCCCAAACCGCGGGAGTGTCAAAAGGGCTCAAAGACTGCTCTAAGGCTGGGTTTGCCTGAGCTGTCGCAGCGCTTCCAGGTGAGACGCGAGCTCGGACCACTGGGGCGCGTCCGAAGAAGCGACCGAAAACAGCGACTCGAGCTCGCCGATGGCGTGATCGAGCGCGCTCGACGAGGGCGGCGGCGCCGGCGGCACCGTGCTCGTCCAGCGGGGCATCATGCGGAAGGCTCTGCTCCGAGCGATGAACACGGCAAGCTCGCCGAGATCACCGCCCGCGTCTCGCAATGCCTGGGCGAAGCAGTCGACGTTCGCGTTCTCGCGTTCGCTGAGCGCAGGCCGATCGAGCGCGTACTCGTACCAGCGTTCGGCCGCGCAGCGATTGGCGTCTGCGCTATTCGCCAGGATCTCGCCGAGCTCGCGCGGACCGACGAAGGTCGGGCTCGCTCCGTCGACGCCCTCCACCACGCCGGACGTGTCGGCTGCCTGCGGGCGCCCTTCGGCGTCGAAGCCCTCCAGGCCGAAGCCGACGCGGTCGATGAGATCGTGACAGCCGGCGCAGCTCGGCTCGCTCATCGCGAGCTCGTACTGCTCCCGCCGCGTCGGAGCCGGCGGCAAGGTGACGTCGATGAGGCCCGGGGGAGGGGGGATCTCCTGGCACAGGAGCTCGAACCTGACGAACAGCCCACGCCGAACCGGGTTCTCGTAGCCGACGAGCGTGGTGCCCAGCGTGAGGACGCCGGCGAACCGTGAAGGATCGAGCTCGACGGGCGCGAAGTCGTCATTGCCTCCGCCCGCTACCTGGAAGTGCTCGGCCAGCGCACCGTTGAGCGGAGCGGACGCGCTCGTGAAAAGGGTCTGTAGCTGGCGGTCGCCGTCCCAGTGGAAGCCGACGAAGCGACTGAACTGCTGCTGCATGTCGCTCCAGAGCTCGGGCGTGATGGGGTTCGTTGCGCTGGGCTCGCGCAGGTCCAGCCACTCCGAGTACAGCTGGATCAGCCCCTCGTCGCGGAAAACAGGCTGACCCAGCATGCGGCGAGCCTGGGCAGCGACCTCTTCGGGACTGCTCAATTCGCCGGACTCGGCGGCGCGGGCGAGCTCGGCGTCGGGCGCCGTGCGCCACAGGAAATACGACAGCCGCGCGGCGAGCTCGTAGTCCGTGAGCGGGATCACGTCGCCGGCGGCGTCGAGCTCGCCGAGCTCGAGGCGCCACGAGAAATAGGGCGACATGAGCAGCGCGACGATCGCTTCTTCCAGCGCCCCTTGCAGGGTGCCGCCCGCGCGAACGGCGTCGTACATGGAGCCGAGGCTGGCGAACTCCGCGTCGCTCAGCGGGCGACGGTAGAGCTGCGCCGCGAGCATGCGCAGGTAGTTCGAGACGCACTCGCCCTCGGGCACGTCTCCGCAGGCGAGCCGGACTTCGGCGTCGGCCGCGAACCGCTCGGCTCGTGCCCGGGCGAAATCGTAGAGCACAGCGACGTACGAAGGGGAGAATGGGATCGGCGAGCCGCGCTGATCCGGCGCCAAGCCAGGGTCGAACGAGACGCCAGGGTCTGGTGCCAGCAGCTGGTCCACCGTGCGGTTGATGTCGAGCGCCATCAGCGGGCGGAACGACTCCAGGTTCGCTTCGGTGTCGCAGCTGGTCGGCGGCATGCCAGCGGCAGCGGCGCTGCCTGCCGCGCCGGCGTCGCTGCCGCCTCTGCTCGTGCTGCCCGCGCGAGCGCCGCCTGCTCCAGCGCTGTCGCAGCTCGTACAGCTGGCGTCCGCATCTCGCACGGTCTTGCCGCAGCTCAGGGCGAGGCTCGCGGTCAGGGCGAGCGCGGAACACCAGCCGAGGTACCGCGCCGACATCCTCGATTGGGTAGCATGACCCGTCCGTGACCGCGACCGATCGTTCGGCCTCGAAATGCCGGCGTCGCTCGGGAAAATCGCTCGGGTGACGGGTGCGGTCCTGGCGTGTAAGCTTCCCGCTCGATGGAATTCTCTATCTTGGGCAGCACATCGTCGGCTCGCGCGCTCGCGCTTTCCTTGCTGGTTTCGACCGCTGTCGGTTGCGGTGGCAGCAAGCCGCCAGCGTCGAAGACTCCGGTGCCCGAAGCCAAGGCGGAGCCCTCCGAGCCGCTGGAAGAGGCCGCGGATCTGGCGCCGGTGCCGGCGCCGAACAACCTCGTTCTGGTCGGTCGCTTGCAGCGCCCGATCACCGTCGTCGACACCGCGACGCGCTGGGCCGGGCTTCCGCTCAGCGTGCGCCAGTTGCTCGGGGCCCACGCCTGGATCGAGCCGATCGTGGCCTGGGACGCGCCCGTGCAGGTCGCGGGTGTGGTCGAAGGCAAGTCGACACCGGAGCCCATCGTGGTCGTCAGCGTCGGTCTCACCAGCCTGGACAAGGCCGTGACGGCGTTGCGTGATCAGGGCCACTCGCTGCGCCGCGTCTCGCCGGGCGTCTACCAGATCGCGGGCGACGAACCGAGCTGCTTCGTGGCCGCCTCGCGCGGTCCAGCCCCGGCGCGCCTCGTTTGCGGTGAGAACGCGCGCGGCACCGAGAAGCTCGTGCCGTTCGCCACGCGCGGGTTGCCGGACATGCCCGCGGGCAAGGCCGATCTCGAGGTCGAGTTCACGGCCGAGCCGCTGCAGCGCATGTTCGCTCAGCAGCTCTCGAGCCTGACGTTCCTCTCGGGCTTCGCCATCCGTCAGCTTTCGATCGACCACGCTGGCTTCGATCGCGCCCTGGCCGACGGCGTCTATGCGCTGGCGAGCGAGCTTCAGGTCCTGGCCACCGACATCGATCGCGTGCGGATCGAAGCCAAGCTCGACGAAGCGGCGTCGGTCATCGATGTCTCGGCCTCGCTCAAGCTGCGCAGCGATAAGTCCTGGACCGGCCAGGCCCTGGCCGACATGGCGAAGCGCTCGACGCCGGCGCCAGAGACCTTCTGGCAGCTTCCGGACCGGGCCACCTTTGCGGGCTACTCGGTAGAGGCCAGCGCCGAGCGCGCCAAGCCCATCGCTCGCACGCTGGCCGAGCTGGCCGACGGCTACCTGGACAAGGAGAAGGTGGGCCGCGCGACCCGCGAGCGCACCAAGACGCTGATCGCGGACATGTTCAGTTTGCAGGGCGCGACAGCCTTCGCCGAAGGTCACGATCTCGCCTTGACGGCGAACCCCACGCCGCAGCAGCGCTTCTCGCAGTACCTGGGCTGGCAGCTTCAGGTGGTCGATGGACCGTCGGACGGCTACTTGCGGGTGTTGAGAGGCTTGCACTCGACGCTCAACGACCGCGAGCTGCGCAAGCTCGCTGCCAAGCGTTTGGACATCGACGCCAAGGAGCTGCCGACCTCGGTGGAGCGGCCGTTCACTGCCAAGGGTGTTCCTGCCGGTGGCAGGGCGTTCGTCATCACCTTGCCCAAGCCGCTGGTCGAGCGTTGGGCCAAGGCTTCTCCCCGGTCCATCGGCAAGGACCCCGTCGCCCTGCAGCTGACGCTGGTCGTGGTGCCCGACGGAAAGCGCACGCTGACGATCCTGGCCATGGATGAGAAGATTGCCGCAGAGCGCCTGGCCGCCTTCAAGGCGGGCGCGGAGCCGACGCTCACGCAGCGTCAGGATCTGAGCGCGCTGCGCACGAACAAGGCGTGGATGGCGGGCTTCGGCTCTCTGGCGGGGATGGCCCGGTTTCTTGCCTCGCTCGAGGAGCGAGCGAACAAGGCTCAGTTGCTCGATGCCGTTCCGCACAAGGGCCGCACGTCGATCCTCGGCAGCTTGACCGTGGAGCACGACGGGGGAACCACCGTGCGGCTCAGCGGCCGCATTCCGAAGGCGGTCGTCGAAGACGGGGCCGCGCTGGTCCCCCAGCTGGCTCCCAAGTTCTAAGAGCGCCGAAAAGTGGCCGGACCCGGGCGACCTGTGTAAGCAGGTTGCCTACATGTCCTACACCGTACGACATCTGGCGGGCCTGACCCTGGCGCTGGGGCTGTTCGCCGTGCCGCGGCCGGCACTCGCCGGCTGGCTCGAGACCCAGATCCGCAGCTACTCGGCCACGGTCGACGTGGAGTCGGACGGCAAGGCCGTGGTGGCGAGCGAGCTCGTGCTCAGCGTGCGCGGCGGGCCGCTGAAGCGCTTCGAGGTTCAGGGCGTGGATCCCGACGCGCAACCGCTGCCGGACGCCACCGTCACGCCGACGGTCACCGGCGCCGCCAGCTTGCCGCTCCTGGTCGAGCGTCGTGACGACGGCACCCTGCTGCTCGAGGTCGACCACGAAAAGGGCCTGCGCAGCGGGCGCTACAACTTCGCGTTTCGCTACGGCACGAACCTCGCCGAGCGCGGCATGATCCAGCGCCGGCCGAGCTACGCGGAGCTCCGCTGGGTGAGCCCGCGCTTCGAGCAGGGCATCGACTCGATGCGCGTTCTGCTCCGCCTGCCACCAGCGCCGACGCCGCCGGCGCTGCCGAGCTACGACGCCAACGATCCGGAGGCACCGTTCGGCGCGTTCATCTCCAACCTGCGTCGCGCACCGGAGAAGGACGAGCTCGAGATCGTGCGCCCGCACGTGGCCAAGAACGAGGCGGTGGTCTGGCGTGCTCACGTCAGCCCGACGCTCGCACCCGGGGCCGCACCGAGCGCAGAAGCCGCCGAGCCGCTGGCGGTAGCACCGCGTCCGGTCGCCGCTGCCGAGCGCGCCGCAAGGCCGCTCCACTGGTGGGCGATCGGCGCTGCCATCGCGCTGGCCTACGGCCTCCTCGTCTGGTTCAAATGGCGATCGTTCGCGCGCGCCTGTCGTGAGAACGACGCCCACGCCCGCGCGCTCGTGCCGTTTCCAATCGGCCTGCGCGCGCCCCTGGCCGGCCTGTTTGCAGCCGCTGCAGCCGCGCTGGCCCTGCCTCTGTCCGCGCCGACCGCGGCCGCCTGCTCGCTTTCTTTGTCGCTGCTTCTCGCGAGCTTGCGCGCACCCGCGCTGAAAGCCGTCTTGCGCGGGCCCGGTCAGTGGCTGCCGTTGCAGGAGAGCGAGGCCTTCCGCCGGGTGACGCCGCGGCTGCCGGGACGCCTGCTCGATTGCTCCACGCTCCCGGGTTTCGTCTGCTTCGTGCTCGGGCTCGCCACCGCCGTCGGCGCTGCTGCCTGGTTGCTGCGGCGCTCGCCCTACGAGGCGCTGCTGGCGCTGCTCGCCGCCACGGTGCTCCTGCCCATCTTCTCGACCGGTCGCAGCGTGGACCTGCCGCCACATCCGCTGGCGCACGGACCCATGCTGGCCCGGCTTTCGCGCAAGCTCCGCCGGCCCACCACCAAGGTCGTACCCTGGGCCCGCGTCCGCGACGTCGACGGTCAGCCCGACGAGCTCCGCCTGCTCGTGCAACCGAAGCCCTGTCCGCCGGGCCTCGTCGCGCTCGAGGTCGGGATCGAATCCGTGCGCGGGCTCGGCGGCGCCGTCTCGGCTCCGTACGTGCTCATCCGCGTCAAGGAGGGGGCGGCCTTGCTCTCGAGCATGCCGCGCTCGGCCGTCTGGACGCGAGGGCGCAAGCCGGACGAGCGCGTCGCGTTGCTGCGCCCGACGCTGCCGACGCTCGGCTCTTGCCTGACGCTCCTCGACGGGCTCCTGAAGCGAATCGATCAGGCGAGCAGTCGCAAGAGCTCCTCGGGCAGCTCGGAGCGCACTTCGAAGCTCGGCAGAGTTCCGTCGCCGGCCCACGCGATGTAGCTCGCGTGCAGGGCGTGCCGCTCAGCGAGCGCCGGGTGCTTGCCGCTGCCGTAGACGACGTCGCCGAGGATCGGGTGCCCGACGCTGCAGAGGTGCGCGCGGATCTGATGGCGCACCGCGTGAGGAGCTTCGAGCTCGAGCAGCAGCAGGCCGCCTCTGCGTTCGAGCACGTGAAAGCGGGTGAGCGCCGCGCGTGCGTAGCGCTCGCTCGGCACGGTGTCGTACACCAGCACGCGCTCGGGACGGCGTGGGTCGGGCCCGATCGGGCGCTCGATCACGCCCTGCGCCGGCAAGCCACGGTCCTCGGACAGCGCGAGGTAGCGCTTGTGCAGCGCACCGCTCGAGAGCGCGTCCTTCAGCGCCGTGAAAGCGCCGCCCGAGCGCGCGCAGAGCAGGAGCCCCGAGGTCTGGGTGTCGAGGCGATGCACGAGCCCGGGCTCGCGCGGGCGGTAACCGATCCCCGCCATTTCCGGGAAACGCGCGACGAGCGCGTTACACAGCGTACCGCGCTCACCTGCCGCGAGCGGCGCGCTCGGTTGTCCCGCTGGCTTCTCGACGACGACGAACTCCGGATGCTCGAAGCGCACGTCGAGCGGCAACGCGGCGTCTGGCTCGGGCGCCTCTTCCTCGAGCTCGCACCTAACCTCGTCGCCGGCTCTGGCCGGCTCGCCCGCGCTCGGCCGCCGCGACCCGATGCGGACCTCGCCCGCCGCGAAGAGCTCCCGCACGCGCTTGCGTCCGACCCCCGCGTGCGCCACCAGCAAGCGGTCCAGGCGCGTCCCGGCCTCGTGCTCCTGGATGATAAAGGCGATCTGGCGAGTAGCCACGGCGTTACCTGACGCACCATTGGTAGCAGGTATGGTTGGGAACACCATGCAGCGACGCCGCCTATCGTGCTTTACGGTCGTTCGCCTTGGAGCGCGACAGGCAGTGCCGTTACGTGGTGTTCCCCAAATAGAAGCCTAACAAGCGGATTTGATTACGGCTCGGCCGCGTTAGCGGTCGAGCCTGGAACCACCTGTGGGTCTTGGCACCGGCAGATCTCGATCGAAACGGAGAGGCGAGTCACAACAAACTGACCGAACAGGCGCCGGCTGCTGTCAGAACACCCGGAAGGCCAAGCGCCATGCGCAGGCACTCCGCAAAACAAGAAACAAACGCGAGGCGGGCGAAAGCCCGCCGAGCAAGGGCGAAAGCCCGCCGAGCAGGGCGAAAGCCCGCCGAGCAAGGCCGAGCAGCCCGCCGAGCCTACAAACCACCAACATAGCCGCGCCAGAGCCACTCCAAGGCACTTGGGAGCGTCTGGCGGATGGGGCCTTGATCCACGTGGCCGGCGCCTTCGCAGTCGTCGAAGTGGACGTGGTAGCCGCGGGCTTGCAGGGCCAGGGCCATGCGCTGATTGGCGAGGTGGAAGTTGCGGTGGCTCTCGGGGCTGTTGCCGGAGCCGTTGTCGTTGGAGCCGGCCTGCAGCCAGACGCGCAGGGGTTTGTTGACCGCGGTGTTCCAGGCGCAGCCTGCGACGGCGAGGCAGGCGCTCTCGGACAGCGGCGTGTCGCAGGGCTCGACGGCGCTCGACGTCTTGAGGCCGGTCGCGTTCTCGCAGAAGGCAGCGATCAGGCCGTTGGGGGCAGAGTCCTGGTAGGGATCGATGTCGTGATAGATCCAGGCGCCGTTGGGAAAGGGTGAGTCGTCAGGAACCTGATCGACGTAGGTTCCAGAGAACGTCAGCACGCGCCGGAAGAGATCCGGTCGCCACCACGCCATCGAGAACGACGCGGCGCCGCCGGAGCTGCCGCCCATGGTGGCGCGGCCTTCCGGGTCTTTGGTGATGGTGACCGCGGCTTCCTGCTCCACGGCAGGAAAGAGCTCCTTGTCGGCCCACTCGGCGTAGAGGCCGGAAACGGTGTCGTATTCGAGGCCGCGCTCGCTGCCGATGTAGTCGCCGCCGCCGTTGCCGGCGAAGACGCCGATGATGGGCAGGATCCTGCCCTGCTCGATCAGGTTGTCGAGCACTGGCGGGATGGTGCCGTCGAAGCCGTAGAAGTCGGTGCCGTCCTGGAACACCATCACCGGTGCGGGGGTGCCGGGCTGGTACTGCTGCGGCACGTAGACGGCGATCTCGCGCGCGGGAGCCTCCGGAAAGATGGTGCTCGACTCGAGCGTGAAGCGGATCATGGCGCCCTCCGGCACGCCGTCGCCGCGATCGAGCTCCGGCGCGGACTGGTAGGGGCCCTGCAGCTCGAAGATGCCGTCGCCCTCGGTGCCGGGGTCCTCGACGCTCGAGCTCGTTCCGCCGCCGCCCATGCCGCCAGCGCCGCTCGCTCCGCCCGTTCCGGCAGCGCCGCCGCTTCCGCCTCCCGCCGAGCCGCCGCCCTGACCCGCGCTGCCGCCGAGCCCACCCGCGCCGCCTCCGCCCGTGCCCGCGGTCGCACCGCCACCACTCCCGGCAGTGATAGGCGTCGCCGGAGCAGGACCTTCGGCCTCGGGCGCACAGCCAAGCCCGAAACAAACCGTCAACACGGCTAGCGCAATGGAGCGATGACGACTCACGTCAGGGTTTGGCGAACCCAAGGCGCAAGATGAGCAACGCTGCTGCGTCCTTGAAACTCTCCAGCCCCAGTGCCTAACCCGCGATCTCCCAGACAATCTCCGTGTTGCCCTGCGGCCCCGCAAAACGCAGGCCGAACCAGCGCGCCTCCGGCGAGACCGTGCGCGTGCCGTCGGCGCGCACCTTGGGAAAGCTGATGCGGAACGCGCTGCGGAAGGGGTTGGTGTACGGGTAGTAGGTGATCTCGATGGCGCCGGGCTTCTTGATCGCCTGGATGTCGGACGGCGCCGTCTCGGTGCCCTCGTCGTCGATCAGGCGGACGATCCAGGCGGGCTGGTCCGCCGTCAGATCGTTCCACTTGTACTTCTGGGCGTAGAGCGCGACGTAGAACTCGTGGCTGTCGCGCGTCTCGGTGAGCGAGCGCTCGAGCAGCGCCTTGCGCTGGTCGACGGTGAGGCGGTAGTCGTCCGCGTAACGCACGACGTAAGCCCAGCGAAAGTCCCATGACTCGTAGGTGGCGGTGACGGTCAGGACGTTGTCGGTGGTGTCGAGGCTGGTGAACTGCTCGCTGCGGGTCCACAGGCGCAGCACTGATTCGTAGTCGTTGGACACGTACTCGCGCGGGCCCTCGTTCAGCCGCACCTTGGGCTCCGCGCAGCCGACGCCCGCAAGCATGGGCAAGAGGAGCGCGATTCGCGTGCACAGGGCCTTCAGGGAAACCATTCTCGCTTCTCTAGTGTACTCGAACTCGAGCCGGGAAAGGTGTAGCCTGCGCGCTTCGTGAGGGTCCTCTTCCTGCTGATTGTGGCGGCGCTGCTCTTGAGCTCGCAGCGCGCTCGGGCGGGTGACCTCGCCGAGGTGAAGGCACGCGGTGAGCTCGTGTGGGGCGGCGACCTTCAGGGCGGCGAGCCGTTCGTCTTCGAGGACGAAAAAACGCCCGGCAAGATCAGGGGCTTCGAGGTCGAGATCGCGGACGCCATCGCGCGCCGCCTCGGCGTGCGGGCGAAATTTGCGCAGAACGACTGGTCGAACCTGGTGCCGGGGCTCGAACGCGGCGACTTCGACATGGCGCTGAACGGGCTCGAGGACACGCCCGACCGCCGCCAGCGCATCCTGCTGAGTGTGCCCTACTTCGTGTACGGCGAGACGCTCACCCTGCGTAAGGGCGACGAGCGCCGCAGCCTGAGCGAGCTCTCCGGGCGCAGGGTGGGGACTCTCAACCAGACCGTCGCGCACGACCTCTTGAAGCAGCAGCCAGTCGAGATCGTGCTGTACGAGGGCCAGCAGGAGCCCTACTTCGATCTGCAGCACGGTCGCACCGACGCCGTGCTCCTCGATCACATCATCGCCGACCGCTACGGCTGCGTGCTCAAGAGCCTTCACTGCGTGCCCGAGGACGTCGCGCGCGGCGTGTACGTGATCGGCTTCCAGAAGGGGCACACGGCGCTGCAGCACGCCGTGGACGACGCGCTCAGGGCGATGATCGCCGACGGCGAGCTGAGGCGAATTCTCGAAGGTTGGAAGCTCTGGGACGCACGCCAGGACGAGCTCGCCGTGCGCTCGGCGCCGCCCCCGCCACCCGCGCCGGTCGCTTCTGCGGTTGCCGCGGCGCAGCCGACCAGAGAAGCGGCGCCCGCGCCCAGGCACTTCGACGGCCGCCAGCTGCACCTCTTTCTCGAGGGCGCGCTGATCACGATCGTGCTGTCGGTGGTCTCGTTCGCCATCGCCATGCCGCTCGGGCTCTTGCTCGCGATCGGCCGGCTCTACTTCGGGCCGCTCGTTCGCACGCTCTGCGCCGCCTACATCGAGCTCTTTCGCGGCACGCCGCTCCTGCTCCAGCTGTACGTGCTCTATTTCGGTCTCGCGCCGGTGATCCGGCTCTCGCCGATGACGGCCGCGATCCTCGGTCTGGGCCTGAACTACGCCGCCTACGAGGCCGAGGTGCAGCGTGGCGCCTTGCTGGCCATCCCGCGCGGCCAGACCGAAGCGGCAGAAGCGCTCGGCCTCTCGCACGCGCAGACGCTACGCCACGTGCTCTTGCCGCAGGCCTTTCGCACGGCGCTGCCGGCGGTGACCAACGACTTCGTGGCGTTGCTCAAGGACTCGTCACTCGTCAGCGTGCTGACCGTGGTCGAGCTCACCAAGCGCATGACCATCGCCGCGGTCGATCTACGCGACTGGATGATCCCGGGCCTGGCCTGCGCCGGGCTCTACTTCGCGATGAGCTTTCCGCTCTCGCGCCTGTCACGACGTCTCGAGCTCAAGCTGCAACATGATTCACATCCGCGCCCTGCATAAGAGCTTCGGCTCGCGCCGCGTGCTCGACGGCGTCTCCGGCGAGGTTCGCCAGGGCGAGATCGTGACCATCGTCGGCCCCTCGGGCTGCGGCAAGAGCACGCTCCTGCGCTGCCTGAACGGCCTCGAGACCTTCGAGGACGGCTGCCTGAGCGTGGCGGGCTTCGAGCTCACACCCGGCGCCGCGCGCCCCGGCGACCTGCGCCGCCTGCGCTCGGCCGTTGGCATGGTCTTTCAAGACTTTCAGCTCTTCCCCCACCTAACGGTGGTGGAAAACGTCACACTCGCGCCGCGCATCGTTCGCGGGACCCCGGCGGACAGCGCCAAGAAGACGGCGCTCGAGCTCCTCGATCGCGTTGGCCTCGCCGATCGGGCCGAGGCTCGTCCAGCGCAGCTGTCCGGCGGCCAGAAGCAGCGTGTGGCGATCGCGCGCGTCCTGGCACAGGGCGTGCGCGTGCTCCTGCTCGACGAACCCACGAGCGCGCTCGACCCGGAGATGCGCGAGGAGGTCAGGGAGGTCTTGCGCCAGGTCGCTCATGACGGCGGCGGTGACGGCAAGGCCCTGACCATCGTGCTCGTGACCCACGAAATGCGGCTCGCCATCGAGCTCTCCCACACGCTCTGGGTCATGCAATCGGGCCGCATCGTCGAGAGCGGGGTTCCGAAGGAGATCGCCGCGCGTCCCGAGAGCGCGGTGGCACGCGAGTTTCTGCGGCTGGCCGGCGAATCGAGCTCGTGAGGGCCTTGCCCGGCCCGGGTCGATGCTTAGCCTCGAGAAATGCCTCGTCTGCTGTCGGTCGGCGTTTTGATCGCCGTTGCACTGGGCTGTGCGAGCGGTACGAAGCAGTCGGCGATGCGGTCGCCCACGTACGACTATCCGGCGGACGGTCCTTGGGGGCCCACCACCGCCAGCGGCGAATCGATCGGAGCGGACCGCCAGAGCGCGAGCGACAAGCTGCGTACCGGGCCCACGATAGGTAACCAGGGCATCAAGCCGCCCGCCTATCCAGCAACCGAGGCAAGGGAACAAGAAGAGGTGCAGGGCCCCGAGCAGCCTCTACCCGAACCGCAACGGGAACCCACGCAAGAAGAAGCGCAGTAGCTCAGGCGTCGTCGCGCTCGAGCTCTTCGATCAACGTCTCGAGCACGCGCTGCGCGGAGGCCAGCTCTTTCTCTCCGAGCCGTGCGATGGCGCGCGATGTGGCAGCTTCGACGGTGCCGGCACGCTTGCCATTGATCGTGGCGCCCGGTCGCGCGAGCGACAGGAGCGCTCGCCGCGCGTCTTTCGGATCGGCCTTGCGCACCAGCATGCCGCGGTCTTCCAGCCGGCGCAGCACACCCGTCAGCGAGCTCGGGTGCAGGCGCAGTGTCTTGGCCACCGCTCCCGCGCTGATCTTCGGACGTGCTCCCACGATGCGTAACACCAGCCGTTGCGGCCCCGTCACCCCGAGCCGCTGTGCCATGCGCTTCGAGCGCGCGTCGAGCGCGTGCACGAGCTCCCACATCACCTGCATGAACGCGAGTGCGGAGCTCAGCTCCACCACCTCGTCGTCTTCTTCCACTTTTGGCATGATCCGCCCAATAGGAGCACAGTTTGAGCTCCTAGGGGTAATCTATGCCTAGGGGTTTGTGGGGGGAACACGCCGTCCACGACACCGCCTGCCGCAATCCAAACCCGTCCGAAAACGAGAAGGAGCCGCCTGACTCACCGCCAGGCGCGCCTTGAAGGGCGACAGGCAGTGCCGTTTGCCAGTGTGTTCCCCAACCCAATCCCTCAACGAGACCTCCCCGGACTGGGTCGGACTGATAC
>DATLIL010000587.1:0-11916 GCA_035539475.1 Polyangiaceae bacterium | reverse complement strand
TCTGGCGGTCCGAAATGGGCCCCGTGTTGCCAACGCGGTCGAGCAGGCGCTGAACACCGAGGCGCAGGCTCTGGCTGAGCAGCACGGTCTCTGCATCGCCCACGGCGATCTCGACGCTGCCGCCGCCGATGTCGATCACGCAGCTTCTGGTCGTGCCGAGGTCGACCGCATGGCGTGCGGCCAGGAAGATCAGGCGCGCCTCCTCCATGCCGGAAATCACGCGCGGCGTCAGGCCCGTCTCTCGGAAGATCGCCTCCAGGAATTCGCTGCCGTTTTCGGCCTCGCGCGAGGCGCTGGTGGCCACCGCCAGGATCTCGTCCACGCCGCGGCTCTCCGCGAGCTTGTAGTAACGGCGAATGACTTCGAGGCCGTCGTTGACCGCGCGATCCGAGATGCGCTGGGTCGTCCACAGGCCCGCCCCGAGCTTGACCATGCGCTTCTGGCGGTCGATCACCTCGAAACCGCCGCGGCCCGTGGCCTCGACGATCACGATGTGGATCGAGTTGGTTCCGATGTCGATGGCCGCGAGCTTCACGACGCCGATCCGGTGGTGCGCCTCAGGAAACCGCTGAGCGCGTCCAGCACCCCGCCAGGGATGCCGTGCCCGCCGTTGAAGGTGATGAACTCGACGTCGAGGCCGGCGGCGCTCAACAGGTCGCGCTCCTTTTCGGCGAGGCCGAAGGGAAGGATCGGATCGGCCCGACCATGGCTCTGGAGCACCGGCAACCCGGCGCGGCGAGGCGCGAGGTTCAGCCACTCGCTGCGGGCGATGAGCGTGCTGCTCAACAAGACCAGACCGGCGAGCGGCCGCTCATCGTGCAATGCGAAGTCGCAAGCCAGCATCGAGCCCTGGGAGAAGCCGCCGAGCACGACCCCCGAGCTCGGGACAGAGAGGTCGCGCTCGATGGCGTCGAGCGCGCCGGCGAGCGCTGTGCGGCCTTCGGCGAGGCCCTCCGGGACGCGTTCCACGAGCTCGTCGATGCGCCCGGCAGCGACCTTCTGCTGCATCTCGCCGATGTCGATCATCCACCAGGCGCGAGCTGCCACCTCGTCCGGCAGTCCCGGTTCGAGCACGAGCGGCGCCCCGAGGAAGACGAAACGCACTTCGCTCGACGTCTCGATCTGGCGCCAGAGCGGGACCAGATCCGTGCCCGGCGCGCCGAACCCGTGGAGCAGCACCAGCACGGGTCCGCCGCCACCGCCTTCGCGGTCGGTGCCACCGGCGACCCAAGCGTCGAGCTTTCCGAAGCGGACCTTTCGCATGGCTGGACGGAGCCTACACCAAACTCCAAACGCTTGTGTTAAGACGAAATGACGGTGGATTCGGCCGTCGACAGGCTCTCGCAGCTGATCGCTCAAGCGGAGCGCATCCTGTGTTTTACGGGGGCCGGGGTCTCGACTGCGAGCAACATTCCGGACTACCGCGGACCGCAAGGCGTCTGGCATGCCCGTGCGCCGGTTTACTATCGGGACTTTCTGGCGAGCGCGGACGCCCGCGTCGAGTACTGGAGCTTCAAGCTCGAGGGCTTTCCGGCTTTTCGCGACGCTCGCCCCAACCGAGCTCACCACGCTCTCGTCGCGCTTCATCGCGCGGGCAAGCTCTGTTGCCTTGTGACGCAGAACATCGACGGCCTGCACGCCGCTTCCGGCGCGCCCGCCGACAAGCTGATCGAGCTTCACGGTACGGGCCGGGAAGCGACCTGCCTGGGCTGCAGCCGCCGCGAGACGATGGACGCCTGTCTCGAGCGCTTCGAGCGCACGCAAGAGCCGCCGCGCTGCACGGCCTGCGCAGAGCTCATGAAGCCGGCGGTGGTCATGTTCGGCGAGGGGCTCGTGTCGGGCGATCTGGCTCGGGCGCACGCCGCCGCAAGGGTCTGTGACCTGGTGCTGTCCCTTGGATCTTCACTCACTGTCACTCCCGCCGCAGACGTCCCGCTTGCCGCAGCGCGCCGTGGAATTCCCTATGTCATCGTCAATCGAGGAGCCACGCCCCATGACGCGCTCGCTGACCTCACCATCGACGACGACGTGGGCAGCGTTCTAGCGCGCGCCCTGGCCCCGCTCGGCCTCGAGCTGGTTTGACGGCCTGTCCGCGGCGTGGTTCTCTTGACCCAAGTGCGATGGACCTGAAAAACCTGATGCAGGAGCTGCTCGGCGAGCTCGGTAAGGTCTCGAAGGCCGACGCCGTGGCCGGCAGCGTTCGGGACGCGGGCAAGGCCAAGGTGTTGCCGCTCAGCAAGGTCAGCATCGGCTTCGGAACCGCTGTCGGCGGCATTGGCGGCAAGGCCAAGCGCGGCGAGGGTGAGAGCGACGCCGACGCTTCGGTCGGCGGTGCCGGTGGAGCGGTCGTGGTGGAGCCCAAGGCCTTCGTCGTGGTCGGCGAAGACGGCGTTCCTCACATGCTCGCCCTGCAGAACGGTAAGACGGCGGTGGTACGCCGCGGCGTTCGCATTCTCCCTCAGCGTTCGGCTGAGGAGCTGCCGGGCGTCACCGTTCCCGCGCTCAACGGCAAGCGCGAGTAACCAAGGCCAGAGCCGAGTGCCGCTCTGGTTCTGGCTCGCTGCGCTGCTGCTGGCTGCCCTCGTCCTGGCGGCTCTGCTCCTGCCGTTGCGCTTCGAGCTCAGCGCCGAGGGTCGCGCCGAGCCCGATGGTCAGTGGGCCGCCGCCGCCGGCGTGGCGCTGGGTCCTGTCGCGCTGAGCGCCGTGGGGGCTCGAGGCGTGCCGCTTTGCATCCATCTGTTCGTGCTCGGGAAGCGCCGGTACTCGCACGATCTCTCGGCGGAGGAGAAGGCCGCAGAGGCTGCGGAGGGTCCAGAGGAGCCGGAGGAAGCGCTGCCCGAAGAGCCCCCGAGCCGGCTCGCTCGCTGGTTCAAGCGCAGGTTCGACCTCGTTGACGGCGTGGCCTGGCTGCTCGGCGAACGCAGGCGGATGCGCTGGCAGCTCGACGCCAACATCACGTATTCGTTCCGGGACGTGGCGCTGACCGGAAAGGTCCTCGGTGGCGTCTACATGCTCGTCCCGCTCCTACCGAGCGGCATCCGCCTGCGGCAGACCCCAAGCTGGGACAGCGTGGACCGCGCGGCGCTCGAGGCCAGCGGGACCGTGCGGATTTTTGCCGGGTTGGTGCTCTGCGACCTGATTTGGTACATGCTGAAGCGGAGCCTCACGCCGCGGCGGAAGCCAGAGCGCGAAACAACGAGTCAGGCATGGCCGAAACCAAAATCGTCGACATCGTGAGCAGCCTGCTGTCGGGTGTGCGAGGCATCAGCAAGAGCGAAACGGTGGTGGGCGCGCCGCAGAAGGCGGGCGACGCCACCGTGATCCCCGTGCACCGGGTCAAGATCGCCTTCGGCGCGGCCAGCGCCAACGCCGGCGCTCACGGCGCCAGACTCGGCGGTGACACCGGAGGGCAGGGGGCCGGCGGAGCGGTCGAGCTCGACCCGGTCGCGGCCATCGCGATCAGCAAGGATGGCCAGGCACACCTTCTGACGGTCGAGGGCGACGAGAAGAGCGCGTGGTCGGCGCTGCTGCAAGAGGTGCCGGACCTGCTCTCGCGTCTGGCCGATTCGCTCGGCGATCGCGTGCGGCACGAGCTCGCCACGCGTGGCGTCAAGGCCGAGGAGCTCACCGGGCATGGGCAAGAAGACGCAGCGGCGCCCGCCTTGCGTGAACCTCCCAAAGACGAATAGTGGTGGAGTTCCACCATGCGCTGGCAGCGAGGACACCGTAGCAGCGACGTCATCGACCGACGCGGCGAGAGCCCCGGCGGTGGCGGCGGCGCGGGTCTCGGCATGCTGCTGCAGCTGGCGTTCATGCTATTCCGCCGGCTCGGCTGGGCGGCCATCCCGCTGCTGCTGGTCGGCGGCGGTGTGCTCTACTTCATGGGCTTTTTCGGTGGCGGGCGCGGCGGCGAGCGCCTGGCCGGCGATCAGGCGCAGCAAGGCGCGGCGCCGCCGTCCGAGGCGGTGCAATTCGTCTCGTTCGTGCTCGACGACGTTCAGAACGTCTGGGCAGAGAAGTTCGCCGCGAAAGGCGCGCAGTATCAGCGCGCCAAGCTGGTGGTCTTCACGGACCGTACGTCGACCGGCTGTGGCATGGGCGACGCGGCGACCGGGCCCTTCTATTGCCCGCTCGATCAGCGCGCCTACATCGATCTCGGATTCTACAACGAGCTCGAGCGTCGCTTTGGTGCGGCCGGTGACTTCGCGCAGGCCTACGTGCTCGCCCACGAGATCGGCCACCACGTGCAGAACCTGCTCGGCGCGAGCGATCGGGTACACCGCGCTCCGAAGTCGCAGCAGAGCGGAGCGAACGGCCTGAGCGTCAGGCTGGAGCTACAGGCCGACTGCTACGCTGGAGTCTGGGCTCACTCCACCGGCCGGCGCAACTTGCTCGAAGCCGGCGATCTCGAGGAGGCGCTACGTGCGGCGGCGGCGATCGGCGACGATCGCCTGCAGCGCCAGGCCACGGGAACCGTCAGTCCCGAGACCTTCAGCCACGGAACGTCGGAACAGCGCTCACGCTGGTTGCGCAAGGGCTACGACACGGGTAACCCCGACACCTGCGACACGTTCAGCGCTGGAACGCTCTAAACAAGCGTTGCTTCGAGCGCCTTTTCGAAGCGCTTCAGGGCTTCGGCGATGACCTCCGCGCTGACGCTGAGGTGAGGGCGGAAACGGATCGAGCGCGGGCCGCAGGGCAGGAGCAAGAGCTCTTCGCGGAAGGTGCTCTCGAGCACCTGTTTGCGCACGTCGGCGTTCGGCAGATCGATCGCGCAGAGCAGGCCGAGGCCGCGAGCGTTGCTCACCTTGCCCACGAAGCGTTGCTCGAAGCGCTGCAGACCCGCGAGCAACTCGCCACCGCGCTGCTCCGCATTGTCGAGCAAGCGCTCAGCGTCGATCACTTCGAGGATGCGCGTGGCGCGCACCATGTCGACCAGGCCGCCGCCCCAGGTGCTGGAGATGCGCCCGGGGATCTTGAACACGCTGTCGACGTCGTCGATGCGGCGCGAGGCCATGATGCCGCCGACCTGCATCTTCTTGGCGAAGACGATGATGTCCGGCAAGACGCCGAAGCGCTGGCAGCACCACCATTTGCCGGTAATGCCCATGCCGGTTTGCACCTCGTCGAAGATGAGCAGCGCCTCGCGCTCGTCGGCGATACGGCGCAGCGCGCGCAAGAACTCGCCGCGGAAGTGATTGTCGCCGCCTTCACTCTGCACCGGCTCGATCAGGATCGCGGCGATGTCGTGGCCGCGCTCCGCGAAAGCTCGCTCGATCAGTGCCAGGCTCTCGGCCTCGGCGCGCTCCGCGGCAGCGAGGCTTGGGCCCTGGATAGGGAACGAGACAGCCGGTCCGGGCACACGCGGCCAGTCGAACTGAGGGAAGTTCTGGGTCTTGTTCGGATCCGTGTTGGTGACGCTGAGCGTGTAGCCCGAGCGACCGTGAAAGGCGTTCGTGAAGTGCAGGATCTGCTCGCCGCGTTGCGGTCGACCCGCGGCCTCGTTCTTGCGCCGCTTCCAGTCGAAGGCGGTCTTCATCGCGTTCTCGACAGCGAGCGCGCCGCCCTCGACGAAGAAGTAGTGCGGCAGCTCCGCTGGCGCGGCAGTGTTCGCCAGCGTCTCGACGAACTCGGCGAGAAACGTGGTGTGAAAGTCGGGGTTGCCGACCTTCACGGTTCCCGCGCGGAGCAGCCGGTCCTGCGTCTCTGCGTCAGCCAGACCCGCGTGATTGAAGCCGAGCGCAGTGGCCGCGTAGAAGCTCGTCAGGTCGAGTAACTCACGCCCGCTCAGGGCATCGTACGCCCAAGAGCCGTGGCTCTTCTCGAGGTCCAGCACCATGGGCCAGCCCTTGATCAGCATGTGGCGAGAGAGCGTGGTGTCGACGGCCTCCGGAGCGATAGCGAAGCGGGGGCACATACCAATGTTTTAGCTCAGATCGAGCGACGCTGCGGCCCGCGCGCTCACGATTTCGCTCCCCGCGGCGGGCGACCTATGGCTTACTCGCCGCGCTCATGGCGGAGATCAAGCCAGTTCTCGATGCTGTTTTTACGTATGTGAAGGGTCATCCGGAGGAATTGCTACGCGCGCTCAGAAACGCGCTGGCGTTGCGCTTCGGCGTGCCCATCGTCGCGTTGCGCTGGCTCGCGGGTCGGGTGAAGGGCAGGAAAGCTCCCAAGGACATCGACATCGAGGCCGTGCCGCCCGGGGTGCGCGTGGCTGCGACCATCGACCTCATGGGAACACCCGTGCGCGCGTCGGCGATCTTGTTCGTCGAACGCGTCAGCGCGAGCCCCGACGAGCTGCGGCTGGAGGTGCGCCTCGCCGAGGTGTCGCTCAAGGTCATGGACGAAAAGTCCGAGTCGCCAATCGCCGCGCTGCTCAAGTCCGGTGCGCTCGACTTGAGCAAGCCGGGCAACCTCGCCGCGTACATGCCGAAGCGACCGGCCATGCTGGTCGACGCCAAGGACGATCGCATCGTGCTCGACTTGATGCGCCATCCCAAGTTCGCCAAGGACGCGCGTGTGCGTCGCGCCATCGGCCTGGTGGTGCCGCTGATCACCGTGGCGGCCATCGAGAGCGATCCGGAGCACCTCGACGTCGCTCTGCGCCCGCTGCCGGAAGGCCTCGCCGAGGCCATCAACGGCATCAAGCGAGCGCTCTAGTATCCCGAGGGGCTCAGCGCCGCCCCTCGGGCTTCAACTGCGCCGCTTACTCGGCGGGAGTAGGCGCGCCGATCTCGCCGCGTGGCTTGGCTGCCTTGCGCGGCTCCGGCTGGTGGTTCCACCAGGCCTTGAGGCGCTCGATGCTGAACGGCCTGGAGTAGGCGTAGAGCGCGAGCAGAGCGAGGGCGAAGAAGAGCCACGACTGCGCCGTGTAGCGATCGTCGACCCAATAGTAGCCACTGGGCGAATAGAGCAGGATGGTGCTCGCGCCGCTGGTGGCCAAGATGGCCGGGCCGAGCTGTGGTCTCACCGTGATCAGCGCCGCCAGCGTCATGAAGAACGAGTAGTAGTAACAGGTCAGGTTCGTCAGACACATCAGCATGGGGACGCTGAGCGGGATGGCGACCCACAGAAGCCGCGTGCGCCTGAGCGCCCAGACGGTCCACAGCGCGACGCCAGCGATGATGGCCAGGAAGAGTGGCATCCGCTGGTGCTTCATCTCGATGCGATGCTTCTTCCAACCCTCGAATGGGTCGTCCATGTTGTCGTCGCGCATGAAGCGCATCCGGCCGTCCCAGTTGTGCACGACCATGGTCTCGAGCCCCATCTGGTTGGTGAGGGGGGTGTTGGCGTGAGTCGTGATCGTGTGGTGGTAGAACTGGCTGTACGAGTCCTTGCCGTTGACGGCCAGGCTGGCCGGGACGAGCACGCCGAGCGCGACTGCGACGCCGCCCAGCAGGCGCCAGTGATCGCGATGCAGCAGGCCCTTCAGGCCGTTTTGCTGCAAGCCGCCGTGAAATCTCAGGCGGTCGAGGATGTAGAGCCCCATGATGATCCCCCAGCCGAAGAAGAGGATGATGGGGAAGATGCGCAGCAGGGCGGACCAGGTGAGGGCGGCACCTGCCAGGAAGAACCAGCGCTTCTTGCACAGGCAAAGCGCGGCGATCAGGAAGAAGATCCAGTCCTGACGCAGGAACGCGCCGCCCGTCCAATAAAAGTTCGCGGGCGCGTTGCAGCCCCAGAACACGGTGGCCACGGCCATGGCACGCCAGCCGAAGGCCCAGCCGAAGAGCAAGACCGTGCCCAGGTGGAAGAGGATGTCGATACCCGAGAGGATCTTGAAAAAGACGTCGCCTGCTGGCGCGAAACTACCGAAGAACTTTCCGGCCATCCCCCAGACGGGCGGGGGATTGTAGCCGTGGTCCTTCATCATGCTTTCCCAGTAGCTGCCGGCGGCTGACTTGTAGAACCAGTCGACGTCGTTCTTGAATGCTGCCCAGCGCTCGGGAGTGAAGCGCTTCTTGCATTGGTCGGGATCCTTGACGACGTAGGTCGACTCCATCGGCTTGATCAGGTTCACGTTGAGATCGCGGATCTCCCGTTTTTTCACCTGAGCGCCGCGCCCGGCCTCGATTTCGGCAATCGCCGTACAGAAGTAGAGGTCCTTGTAGCCGACCTCCTTGAAGTACTTGGAGCCGAGGTAATAGTGATAAAACTCGTGCCGGTGGTAGTACTCGGAGTAGCGGGTATTGGGGTTGCCGAAGTCGAAATAGACGCCGAACGCGAGGAAGGTCATCGCGTAGGCGACCCAGCGCTTGTGCTTTTCCTTGATGCGCTCGCCCATGCGCTTGGCGCGCATTTCGTAGATGAGAAGCAGCGCCCCACCGACGGTCAGGCCGACGCGCATGCCCTTCATCACCCGCTCCCACAGCTCTTTTTCGAAGATGGCTGAGGTCCAGAAAAAGTCGCCAGGCTTGGCGAGCAGACTAAGCGACTCCAGCGCCGCGCTGAGAAGGGTCATCCCGAGAAGCTCCTTATGTGCCCCGCGAGCAGGCTGGGCCGGTTCTTAGCCCAAAAGCGTCCGGTTCAAAATCGTGGCGCGGAGTTTTTATATTCCCGAAATGAAAACGAGCCGGGTGGCTCATCGCCACCCGGCCCGTTCCGTTGCGAAACCCTGACCCGGAGGCTCAGGGGTGTTTGCGAAAGATAGCCAGCACGATCAACGCGCCGACGAGCCCTTTCGCAGAGCCGATTGGGGTAGCTCAGGCCGCGCTAGTCGCGACCCGCAAGCACCGCCTCCTACGGCCTAAGGCAAACCTCCGGGATAGGGGAACAACTGATATGCATTGTGCACTCTCCTCCTCCGGCCTAGGCCGGACGCCCTGATCCGCAAGCGGCGAGAGAAACACCGCTGTCAGGGACTCCATCGCCGCCAACGGTGAAGGGGCGCTTCCGAAAGGGGCCGTAGGACACGGCCGCTACCTCTGTGCAACGATGGGGGTGCTCCCCCATTCGGACTAGCCCGGGAACTGTTGCTCCGCGCTGCACGTTGGTTCAGCAATAGCACGAGCACTGTTTCACAGCCAGTCTCGCAGAGTTGGCCTCGGCCATTTGGCCTTCCGGCCGGCTGTTTCAGCGCCGCTCGGGCTCTTTGGTGCGGGCTGCTTGGAGGGCATAAGCCATCGAGCAGGGCAGCGCCGCAAAGCCACCCGTCACTCCGACGAGTGGGCTGCAGTCGCTGTCTTCGAGCACGGAGTATCCAAAGGCGAGCTCGCCCGAGAATGCGAGCACGTCGCCTGCGGCTGCGCTCAGGACGCCCTGCGCCTGATCGCTCCTCGAGACGACGCACGCTTTGCGGCCGCGCTCGGCCGGCAGGGCCTCGACCTCGACGCGAGTTTCGAACTCGAACGTGACTCCGTCAGTGCTCAGGCGGCCCGCGATCGCCTCGCGACCGTTCAGCCAGAAGAGCTCGCGATCGGCCTTGGACAGACGAACCTCGAACTGCCAGGGATCGGTTGCGCCCAGCGCGTCCGGACCGCAGCTCGAGCTCGATAGCGTCCCCACCACGCCGTAGGTACCGAGTTCTTCCCCGGGGATCCCGCCATGGCCGCCCTCACCGCAGGCGACGGACAACAGGCCAAGCGTGAGGATCGGTAGCAGCGAACGCACCCGTGCGTCGCTACCAGACGATCTCGTTCCGGCAAAGAAAGGTGGGGAAGGGAAGGCTGGACGTCAGCTAGCGGCGGGCGCGGGAGCCGGCTCGGCCGCCTTGCGGTCGAGTGCCTGCTGCAGCCCGATGCGCACCCGCTTGCGGCGCTTGAGCTTCTTGCCCTTGAGGGGGGTGCTCAGCCACTCGTGGCGGCGGCGAACGTTCCAGATCGAGCGATTGGACATAGGAGGCGGGCTTCTTAGCTAAACCCACCGGCCCTGGCAAGGCTCGGGCTATGATCTGCGAGATCCAGTGACCCAGAGCACCCCCTTCGCCGCGCCCTGGCCGCAGCTTCCGAGTCCCGGAGCGGTGGTCCGCTCTGCCCGAGGGGCGGCCTATATCGTCGGCCAGGACCTGGGTCAGGGCTCCTACGGCGCCGTGTTCGAGTGCCTGGGCCCTTTCGATCAGCACTATGCGCTCAAGGTGTTCGCCCCGGGCGGGCGAGCCTACGAGGACGTGCGGGCGGACTGGATGCGCGAGGCCGAGCGGCTCTTCCGCCTGCGCCACCCCAACATCGTCTACGTGCACGACTACTTCGAGAGCGGCGGGCTCTTTTGGCTGCTGCTCGAGCGCTGTGACCACAGCATCGAGGACATGCTCGGGACGCCGTTCACCGATCGCCTCGTGGTCGACATCGCGCGCCAGCTCCTGTTCGCGGTCCAGTACCTGGCCGACAACGACATCGTCCATAACGACCTGCACGCCGGCAATGTGCTGGTCGTGCAGGGCGAACATCTGACGGTCAAGCTCAGCGATCTCGGCATCGCGCAGGAGCTGTACGGGCAACCCGGAGCTCGCCCTGCCGTCGTGCAACACCGCATCATGGCACCCGAGGTAGCAGCTGGCGGCTACTCGACGAAGCAGAGCGACCTCTACCAGCTCGGGCTGCTCATGTTCCAGATGTACACTGGCGAGTACCCCGTCGACACCTCCGCCGGCTACGACGCCGTCGTGCAGCAGATCAAGGACGGCGTGCCGCGGCTGAGAGCAGAGGCGCTGGGCACGCCAATCGGAGACATCATCAGCGTGATGCTCCGACGCAACGAACAGTACCGCTACACCTCGGCGCTCCAGGTCTGGGAAGACCTGCGTCGCCTCGACGTCTGGTAGAACTTGCCGCTGGGCCCGACGGGGCCAATATGCTTAAAGCCGAGACCTCCGCATGCACGTGACCATGATCAAGAAGCAGCTGGCTGACGGCAGCCCCTGCAAGAAGTGCCAGCAGGCCGAGGACCTGCTCAAGCGTCGCGGCCTGTGGGAGCGCATCGACGAGGTGGTCTGGGCCTACGAGAACGACCCCGATTCGCCGGGCATGCAGCTGGCTGCCAAGCACGATGTCGCGCTCGCGCCGTTCTTCATCGTGCGCAACGGCGACGAGATCGTGGTCTACACGAGCTCGCTCGAGCTCATCAAGCAGCGCCTGGCGCCGACGCTCGCCGCCCCGAGCGAGAGACCAGCCCTGGCGGCGCGACCGCTCGACGAAGTAGGCCTGAGCGAGATCAGCTCCGGGCTCGGCGGGGCTGAGCCGCAGGCGGTGCTCGAACGCGTGCTGGGCGTCTATGGCGATGCCGCGGTGATCGCTTTCAGCGGTGCCGAGGACGTCGTGCTGATCGACATGGCGGCCAAGTCGGGCAAGAAGTTCAGCGTCCTGACGCTGGACACCGGGCGTCTACACCCCGAGACCTACCGCTTTCTCGACAAGGTACGTGCGCACTACGGCATCGAGATCCGCTTGCTCTTCCCCGACATGGTCAAGGTCGAGGACATGGTGCGGCGCAAGGGCCTGTACAGCTTCTACAACGAGGGGCACCGCGAGTGCTGCGGCATCCGCAAGCTCGAGCCGCTGGCGCGCGGGCTGCGCAACTTCCGCGCGTGGATCAGCGGCCAGCGTCGCGATCAGAGCCCGACTCGCGGCGACGTGAACGTGTTCGAGCTCGACGACGTCCACGCGGGCCCCGAAGGCCCGCTGCTGAAGCTCAATCCGCTCGCCAATTGGTCACTTGCCGATACCTGGTCGTACATTCGCGACAACGCCGTGCCCTACAACGAGCTCCACGATCAGGGCTTCATCTCGATCGGCTGTGAACCTTGCACGCGCGCCATCCGCCCTGGGGAGCACGAGCGTGCGGGGCGCTGGTGGTGGGAAGAGAGCACGAAGCGCGAGTGCGGGCTACACAGGTAAAGCGCCCGGGGCGGCCGCCAGGAAAAGCCGCCCATTGGTTGCCGTGAGCCATCCCCCACCCCCGACCTACAGCGCTCGTAAG
>DATLIL010000586.1:0-8253 GCA_035539475.1 Polyangiaceae bacterium | reverse complement strand
ATTGCCGACGGCGCTGCCAAGGACCAGGGCATCGCCGCGGGTCAGGCCGCCGCCGCCGATATCCTCGCGCTGCGCACCGGCGACGGCTCCGATGTGCCGGGTTCGTACAGCGGCAGCACCGACATCGGCCTGTGGCGTCCGACGCCGACCGCGCTCGCCGCCGCGTCGACTCCGGAGTGGGCCACGCTGCCGCCCTTCGCGCTGACGACCCCCGAGCAGTTCCGTCCCGGGGCGCCGCCGGCCCTCGGCAGCGCCGCGTACGCCGTCTCCTATACGGAGGTGAAGCTCCTCGGTAAGAAGACGGGCTCCGCGCGCACGACCGAGCAAACCAGGATCGCGAACTTCTGGGCGGTGCAGACGCACATCCCGTTCAACGCCATTGCCCGCTCGCTGGCGAAGAAGAACGCGCTCGCGATCGACGAGAGCGCGCGCCTGTTCGCGCTGCTGAACCTGGCGCTGGCGGACTCGCGAATCGCCGCCTGGGACGCCAAGTACTTCTACGGCTCTTGGCGGCCGATCACCGCGATCCAGAACATCGATCCCGAGCCGGACGGCGCGGGCGGCGCCGCGGGGGCTCCGTCCGGGCCCGGCGAGTACAACGACGGCAACGCCGATACCGTGGCGGATCCGGCGTGGGAGCCGCTCCTCGCCACGCCGAACCATCCGGACTACGTCAGCGGACACAGCACGACCGGCGCCGCCGCCGCAGCGGTGCTCGCGTACGTCTTCGGCGACGCCACGACCTTCACCGTCGGCTCGGAGACGTCGGTGCCCGAAGGTTTGACCCGCGAGTACTCGAGCTTCACCGACGCGGCCGAAGAGAATGCCGTCTCCCGAGTCTACGGCGGCATCCATTTCAGCTACGCCAACGAGGCCGGGCTCGCGCTCGGCACCGATGTCGGCAACTACGTCGTCGACAACTTCCTGCAGGAGATCCCCGGAGGAGGCGGAGAGGGCGGCGCAGGCGGAGCGGGCGGCGCAGGCGGCGAAGCTGGCGCAGCTGGCAGCGCTGAAGGCGGCACGGGCGCCGTCGACGGCGAAGGCGGCGCGGGAGACACGCCGGGCAGCGCCGGCGAGCCTGCGACCGAAGGCGGCAGCGGCGGTAGCTCCGGCAGTGCTGGCAAGGGCGGCACTGCTGGCAAGGGCGGCAGCGGCGGCGCAAGCGCGGGCAGCGGCGGCAAGGGCGGTAGCAGCAGCGTTTCGAGCGACAGCTCGGACGACTCCGGTTGCTCGGTCTCTGCACCGGCGAACGGTTCCGGTAGCTCGCTGTTTCCCCTGGCGGGCCTGGCCGCTGCCCTCCTGCTCAGGCGCCGGCGTGGCAATTCCGACATCTCAGGTCGGAATTAAGCCTATTCACTGACTCGGTAATTAACCGCGATCTTTTAGCCAAGATCGCGGTTGACGAGCCTACCCACCTTTGTTTACTCTCCTAAATCTATCAACCTAATAGAGGTTACCTTGCTCACCCGCCGTACTGCCTATGCGCTCCGAGCGCTGCTTCACCTGGCCGAAAGCCCTGGCTTTTATGGCTCGGCCCGGGAGCTTTCGGGTGCGGAGGCGGTCCCGCGCCGGTTTCTGGAGGCCATCCTGCGCGAGCTGCTGCGCGAGGGTCTGGTCGAGAGCCGGCGCGGTCAGGCCGGCGGCTATGTCCTGAGCCGCCCGCCGGGACAGCTCTCCGTCGCGGATGTCATCCGCGCCGTCGACGGGGATCTGTTTCCGTTCGCCTGCCTGAACGACGCCCCGCGTCGCTGCGCGCAATGTCCAGGCCCCGATGCCTGCCCGACCCAGCAAGCGCTCGTCGGTTTGCCGCGCCTGATCTGGAAGCACCTCGAGACGCAGACGCTCGCTGACCTCAGCCGCGACCCCGCCACACGCAGCAACCTGCTGCGCTTTGCAGAAGTCCACAACGATAGAGAAGCCCCATGAATCGACGTTCTTATCTGTTCTCGTCCCTCAGCGCGCTCGTGGCTCTCGCCGCGGTCTGCGTCGGCTGCAACAAGAGCGAAGCCGCCCCGCAGCCCGGGCCTGCCGGTAGCGCGGCCCCGGCCAAGGAAGTGACGCTGCTCAACGTGTCGTACGACCCCACGCGGGAGCTCTACGCCGAGTACAACAAGCTCTTCGCCGAGCACTGGAAGAAGAAGAGCGGCGGCACCGTGACGGTCAAGCAATCGCACGGCGGCTCGGGCAAGCAGGCCCGCGCGGTCATCGACGGGCTCGAAGCCGACGTCGTCACGCTGGCGCTCGCGTATGACGTCGATCAGCTGGCCGCCAAGGGCAAGCTCATCCCCGAGAACTGGCAGACCCGCCTGCCCAGCGGCAGCGCGCCGTACACCTCGACCATCGTCTTCGTGGTGCGCAAGGGCAACCCCAAGGGCATCAAGGACTGGAACGACCTGATCAAGCCCGGCGTCCAGGTGATCACGCCCAACCCCAAGACCTCCGGTGGCGCGCGCTACGTCTACCTGGCGGGCTGGGGCTACGCCCTGCGCCAGCCGGGCGGCGATGAAGCCAAGGCCAAGGACTACGTCAAGAACCTCTACGCCAACGTGCCCGTGCTCGATTCTGGCGCGCGTGGCTCCACCACGACCTTCGCCGAGCGCAACATCGGCGACGTGCTGCTGACCTGGGAGAACGAGGCGGCGCTGATGCTGAAGGAGCTCGGCAAGGAGAAGATCGAGGTGGTGACGCCGTCGCTCAGCATCCTGGCCGAGCCGCCCGTGAGCGTGGTGGACAAGGTCGTCGACAAGCGCGGCACCCGCAAGGCGGCAGAAGAGTACCTGAGCTTCCTCTACACCCCGGAAGCGCAGGAGCTCGCGGTGAAGCACCACTACCGCCCACGCAACGAAGAGGTGATGAAGAAGCACGAGGCCGAGTTCCCCAAGCTCACGCTCTTCACCATCGACGAGGTCTTCGGCGGCTGGACCAAGGCGCAGAAGACGCACTTCGACGACGGCGGCGTGTTCGACAGCATCTACACCAAGAAGTGAGCTGTCCGTGCTGAAGAAGAGCGGCGTTCTCCCTGGCTTCGGCCTGACCCTGGGTTACACGGTGACCTACCTGGGTCTGCTCGTACTGCTTCCACTGTCGGCGCTGTTCATCAAGACGAGCGGTCTCGATCTGGATGGCTTCGTCAGTGCCGTGACGAGCGAGCGGGCGCTCGCCGCCTACAAGCTCACGTTCACGGCCTCGCTCGGTGCGGCGGCCGTGAACGCGTTCTTCGGCCTGATCGTGGCCTGGGTGCTGGTGCGCTATTCGTTCCCTGGGCGAAGCATCTGTGACGGGCTCGTCGACCTCCCCTTCGCCTTGCCGACGGCGGTGGCCGGCATCGCGCTGACCACCGTGTACGCGCAAAGCGGCGCGGTGGGGCAGTACCTCGAGCCTCTCGGCATCAAGGTGGCGTTCAGCGAGCTCGGCGTGATGACGGCGCTGACCTTCATCGGCATCCCGTTCGTCGTGCGCACGGTGCAGCCCGTGCTGGAAGAGCTCGACAACGACGTGGAGGAGGCGGCTGCCGTCCTCGGCGCTGGGCGCTGGTACACCTTCCGCCGCGTGATCTTCCCGGCGGTCTTACCGGCGCTGCTCACCGGCTTCGCGCTCGCATTCGCCAGGGCCCTCGGTGAGTACGGCTCGGTCGTCTTCATCTCCGGCAACATGCCGCTCAAGACCGAGATCGTGCCGCTCCTGATCGTCACCAAGCTCGAGCAATACGACTACGCGGGTGCAACGGCGCTCGCCACCGTGATGCTGACCGCCTCGTTCCTCGTGCTCTTCGCCGTCAACCTCTTGCAGCGCTGGGCGCGCCGGAGCGTGCTGTCGTGAGTGGCATCGTTGGTCATCTCGGTGGTCCGGCGCAGGGGCCGCGCGGCGAAGCCACGAACGAGGCGCCCTGGGTGCGCTTCCTTCTGATCGCGGTGGCCCTCGCCTTTCTCGGCCTGGTGCTGGTGCTGCCGCTGGCGGTCGTCTTCGGCTCCGCCTTCGCCAAAGGTCTGGGTCCGTTCTTCGAGGCCCTGTCCGACTCGTACACCTTCTCCGCGATCAAGCTGACGCTGCTCGTGGCGGCCGTCGCGGTGCCGACGAACCTCGTCTTCGGCCTCGGCGCGGCCTGGCTGCTCGCCAAGTACAAGTTCTGGGGCCGCAGCGTGCTGATCACGCTGATCGACCTGCCGTTCAGCGTCTCGCCGGTGATCTCGGGCCTCATCTTCGTGCTGCTGTTCGGCGCGCACGGCTGGTTCGGCCCGGCGCTGGCGGCGCAAGACATCAAGGTGATCTTCGCCGTGCCGGGCATCGTGCTCGCCACCTGCTTCATCACCTTCCCCATCGTGGCGCGCGAGGTACTGGCCGTGATGGAGGCGCAGGGCTCCGACGAGGAAGAGGCCGCGCTCACGCTGGGCGCCAGTGGCTGGCAGATCCTGACGCGCATCACCTTGCCCAACATCAAGTGGGGCGTGCTCTACGGCGTGATCCTCTGCAACGCGCGCGCGATGGGCGAGTTCGGCGCCGTGTCGGTCGTTTCCGGCCACATCCGCGGCGAGACCAACACGATGCCGCTCCACGTCGAGATCCTCTACAACGAGTACAACTTCGTCGGCGCCTTCGCGGTCTCCTCGTTGCTGGCGCTGCTGGCGCTCTTCACGCTCCTGCTCAAGAAGGGCCTCGAGCTCCTCAGCCAGCGCGCGCCCAAGAGCGAGCCTCTACCTACCCCGGTAGAGACCATCGTGGCCGAAACGCCCGTAACCCAGGTAATCACATCGTGACCGTCACCGTCTCGAATCTCATCAAGCGCTTCGGCCACAAGAACAACCTCAACGCGGCCGTCAACGACGTGTCGTTCGTGGCGCCCGAGGGCAAGGTGACCACGCTGCTCGGTCCTTCCGGCTCGGGCAAGACCACCGTGCTGCGCATGATCGGTGGCCTCGAGGTGCCGAACGGCGGCAGCATCACCGTCGGCGATCGCGACATCACCAAGATCCCGGTGCGCGAGCGCGGCGTCGGCTTCGTGTTCCAGAACTACGCCCTGTTCCGCCACATGACGGTGGCGGACAACATCGCCTTCGGTCTCTCGGTGCGCAAAGCGCCGAAAGAAGAGACGCGGGCCAAGGTGGCGGAGCTGCTCGGGCTGGTCCAGCTCTCCGGCTACGGCCATCGTTATCCGGGCCAGCTCTCCGGCGGCCAGCGCCAGCGCATCGCCCTCGCCCGCGCCCTCGCCACCAAGCCCTCCGTGCTGCTGCTGGACGAGCCGTTCGGAGCGCTCGATGCGCGCGTGCGCGTGGAGCTCCGCGAGTGGCTGCGTGAGTTCCACGAAAAAACCCACGTCACCACCCTGCTCGTGACTCACGATCAGGAAGAGGCGCTCGAGCTCTCCGATCACGTCGTGCTCCTGAACGAGGGTAAGGTCGCGCAGGCAGGCTCTCCACACGACCTCTACGACCACCCGGCGAGCCCGTTCGTTGCCTCATTCCTCGGCGGCGCCAACGTGCTGCGCACCAATGACGGCGAAGTTCACGCCTACGTTCGCCCACACGATGTGCGCCTGTACAAGACACCGGTGCCAAGCAGTGATCAGCTCGAGATGGGACGCGTCGAGCGCCTCATCCGCGTCGGTGGCTACGTCAAGCTGCTGCTCACCATGCCAAACGGCGACCCCATGAGCGTGCAGATGACGAAGCAGGAGTTCGATCTGCGAGGGATCGAGCGCGGGGACAAGGTGCTCGTCGACGTCGACGACATGAAGCCGTTCAGCCGCGACTACCAGATCTAGCAATCACTGCAGTAACCGTGCCGACCCGGCCGCGCACGGGTCGTGCTAGATCCATTGAATATGCAGGGCCGGCTCAGCGCGCGCATCCTGGCCATCGTCGGCGCGACCGGCTGTGCGGCTCAGCTCGCCCCGGTGAGCCAGCCCGAGTCGCCACCACGCCGCGAGCTCGACGCAGGTCCTGCTGCCACGGTGGCCGCCCCCGCCGATTCGCCGGACGCGAGCGTGTCCGAGACGCCGAGCGGGCCCTGCCCCGAAGGCATGGCGCTCGTCGAGCGAGAGAAGCTACGCTTCTGCGTCGACCGCTTCGAAGCTTCGCTCGAGCGCGTGAGCAGCGACGGAACGCGCGAGAAGTGGCCGGGCAATCAGCGCCTCGACGGGCTCGAGCACGAGATGGTGGCCGTCTCGCGCGAAGGCGAGAAGCCACAGGGCTACATCAGCGGTGCCCAGGCCAAGGTCGCCTGCGAGAACGCCGGTAAGCGCCTCTGCGCAAAAGAGGAGTGGCTCGCGGCCTGTCGGGGGCCGGACAGCACGCTCTACCCCTACGGCGAAGAGCGCAAACCCAACGTCTGCAACGATCGCTTCAAGACGCTCGATCACCATCCGGTGGTGACGCTGTTCAAGGACAACGCCCCACCCGACGCCGATCCTCGCGAGATGTGGATGCCGCGCTGGATGAACGACCCGCGCCTGCACGAGCTACCGTATACGGTGGCCAAGACCGGCGAGTTCGCCGAGTGCACGAACGAGTACGGCGTCTACGACATGGTCGGCAACCTGCACGAGTGGATCGACGATCCCGCCGGCACGTTCTTCGGCGGCTTCTTCATGGACACCTTCCAGAACGGCGAAGGTTGCTCCTACCGGACGCACGGCCACGAGTTCGAGTACCACGACTACTCGACCGGCTTCCGTTGCTGCGCCGCCGCTGACGGCGAACACTCCTGAGCTAGCTGTTCAACCAGCCTGGCGGAGCTCGCGATCGATGCCGGCCTCGCCCACTGGCTTGACCAGGTGGTCGTTGAAGCCGGCTTGAAGGGCGCGCAGGCGGTGCGAGCACGGTAGCGGCTACCGCAACTTCCGTCTCGATCGCGTCGAGCGCCTGGACCTACGTGAGGACACCTTCGAGCTCGTCTCGCCCGTCACCCTCGAGGAATTCGTCGCCGCGATGCGCAAATAATGCCCCCGCGCCCGAGACTGTTGCAGAGCGCCCCTGCCGCGGCACCCGTTGATGACAGGCGCATGAAAAAGAGGCCGCCTCGAAGAGGGCAGACATCCACCTACTGTGATGAGGGTGAAGATCCTCACAAATAGGTTAAGCTCATACGAATGAACGGGCTGCCGCGTGTGCTGCTGGTCGACGACGACGACGGCGTCCGCAGAGTACTGAACATCGTCCTGGGCTCGGCGGGGTTCGAGGTACTCCTGGCTGACTCGGGCGGCCGGGCGCTGCAGCTCTTCCGCGAACAGGGCGGCGTCGACGTCATCCTGACCGATCTGCGAATGCCAGAGATGCACGGCTCGGACTTCATTCGCGCGATGCGCAAGCTGGATCGACACGTTCCGATCATCGTCCTGACCGGCAATGATCCGGGCTCCGTCCCCGAGGGAGCGTCCCAGCTCCTGATCAAGCCGGTGCAACCCGCAATTCTCATCGAGGCCCTGCGCAACGTGACCATCCTCCACTCAGGGCACGTTCGGCTCGGTAACATGCCCAAGGCAGAAGACGCCTGAGCCCATTCCGAGCTCAGTGCGCGTAGCCCACGCTGAAGACGGCCCGCCCATCGCGCCCTCACCGTTGTACCCCGAATCACCTGCCGCTACGGCTCCGGACAGCTCGCGACGACCCGATCGTTGAGGCTCGCGGCGCTCTGCTCACACGTCTGACCCAGGGCCGCGATCTCGGAGCTGGCCGTGCACGTGCAGCCGGTTCTCATCCCGTCTTCCATCCCTTGATTGGTCGCACAACACATGGCGGGAGAGCCGCAGCTCGGCTTGGGAACGCTGAAGATCCCGCCCGGTGTCCCACCGAGCGAGCACTGACAATACTTCCCGTCCGAGCTCGCCGCGCACTTCCACTCGGCAGGAGGCTTCTCGTCCTCGTCCGAGCCACACGCCGAAAGCACCAGAACCACCAGCAACCAGCTCCACTGCCGCACCATGCGCCGCCTCGTACTACGACTGGATCCTGGGTGGGAACACGATCTGCGTGCTCGCCGTCTTGGACGACAACTCCCAGTGCAAGTAGACCGCTGGATGTACGAAGCCGCGGACAGGCTGTTCGACTTTCCGGACACCTCTGGCGCGGCGCGAAAACACCGAAACTAGACGCTATGGACGGCGGTTCGGCGCTGGCCTATCGGTAGAGGTAGTGGTGCGTTGTCTGTTTCTGGCCGGCTTGGTGCTCCTGGTGTGTCCCGCCACGGCTCACGCTACGGACGACGCGCAGGCAGAGACGCTCCACGCAGAGGCCGGCGCGCTACTGGACCAGGGCAAGC
>DATLIL010000585.1:0-3043 GCA_035539475.1 Polyangiaceae bacterium | reverse complement strand
CACCGCCGGATGACGGTCGAGCTCGGTGACGGCAGCGTCGGGCTCTTGCCCGAAGAGTGGCTCGAGCGCTGGGGCCTGCTGGCGCAGGTCGTGGGCGACAAATCCAAGGAGCTCAAGCTCTCGTCGCGCCAGGTCGGGCTGCTCGATCTGGTGCTGACCTCGCTCCCGGTCGAGGGCAGCGATGAGACGCTGGAGCGCCTGCGCGAACGGGTGGATCGCTTCGCTCACGTCGAGCCGGCGCAGCCGCCCGAGAGCTTTCACGGCGAGCTCCGCCCGTACCAGGAGCACGGGCTCGGCTGGCTGCGTGCCATGGCCGAGCTCGGCTTCGGCGCTTGCCTGGCCGACGACATGGGCCTGGGCAAGACGGTGCAGGTGCTCGCTCACCTGGCCCAGGTGCACGGCAAGGGCGCAAAGCCCCAGGGCCCCACGCTCGTCGTGGTGCCTCGCTCGCTCGTCAACAACTGGCTCGACGAGGCGCGTCGCTTCGCGCCCGACCTCCGCGTCCACGTGCACTGGGGCGCCGAGCGCACGTCTCCGAACGAGTGGCCGCAGGCGGATCTGGTCATCACCACTTACGCGCTCTTGCGCCTCGACCTGGAAGCGCTCGCCAAGCGCGAGTTCGAGTGCGTGGTGCTCGACGAGGCGCAGGCAATCAAGAACGCCACCAGCGCGACGGCCAAGGCTGCCAAGCTCCTGCGCGGCCGGCAGCGACTCGCGCTCACCGGCACGCCGATCGAAAATCACCTGGGCGAGCTCTGGTCGTTGTTCGATTTCTTGAATCCGGAGCTTCTCGGTGAGCTGCCCGTGATCAAGCGGCTGGTGGCCAAGGCCAAGCCGAGCGTCGAAGGTTACGAGCTCATCCGGCGCGTGGTACGGCCCTTCGTCCTGCGCCGCACCAAGGGCGAGGTAGCCCGCGATCTGCCGGAGCGCATCGAACAGACGCTCTACGTCGAGCTCGACGACGGGGAGCGCAGCGCTTACGACGAGCTCTTCGCTCACTACCGCGCGCGCGTCGCCAAGCAGCTCACGGAGCAAGGACCGGAGCAGTCCACGCCGCACGTGCTCGAAGCGCTGCTCCGGCTGCGCCAGGCCGCGTGCCACCCCGGCCTGATCGACGAGGCACGGCGCAGCGAAAACAGCTCGAAGGTCACGGCCCTGCTGGAGCAGCTGAACAACCTGCGCGAAGAAGGGCACAAGGCGCTGGTCTTCTCGCAGTTCACCAGCCTGCTCGGCATCGTGCGCAGCAAGCTCGACGAAGAGGGCATCCGCTACGAGTACCTGGACGGGGGAACCCGCGACCGCGCCGAACGCGTGGCGCGCGTTCAGAGCGATCCGGACACCCCCGTGTTCTAGATCAGCCTCAAGGCGGGCGGCCTGGGCCTCAACCTGACGGCGGCCGACTACGTCTTCATCCTCGATCCGTGGTGGAACCCGGCGGCGGAGGCGCAGGCGATCGATCGCTCGCATCGCATCGGCCAGCACAGAAACGTCATCGCCTACCGCTTGCTGTCGCGCGGCACCGTCGAAGAGCGAGTGGCCGAGCTGCAAGCCAGCAAGCGCGCGCTCGTCTCGGCGCTGATGGACGACACCCAGAACCTCTCCGGCCGGCTCACGCGCAAGGACCTCGAAGCGCTGCTCGATCTGGGCAGCAAGCGCTGAACGTGGACGCGGAGTCCGTCCCCAGCGCCGAGCTCCTCAAACTCGTCGAAAGCGGCACCCAGAGGTGCGGCGTCCTGATCGCGTTCGGTGTCATCCTGGTGGCCGGCAGCTATTTTTTCGCGCACGACCCGGTCCTGCAGGAGCTCACGACGTTCATTCGGGTCTCGCGCGTCGCGGGCGTTCTGCTCTGCATTCTGGGCTGGCCAGGGCTGGCTGCCTGGTGCGCTCGCCCGCTGGATTACCTGTGGCGACGCCGGGCCAAGGCGCCTCGAGTGGTCGTCTGGCTGACGCGCTCCTTGTGGCACCTCCGTCCCAACGTCGACACCCTGTTCCTGCACCAGGCCTGCCTGGAGTGGGCCGGCGACCGCGAGGCCGTCCAGATCAGCGAGCGCATCCTTGGACTCTGGGTCCAAGAGTGCTTCCCGCCAGAAGTGCTCAACAAGGTCGTGAACACCTTCATCACCTTCGGCCGCTACCGCGAGGCCCTCGAGCTCACGCCGCCCTGGAACGGTGGCGGGGACGACCGGCACAAGGTCATCCAGGTGAACCTGGTGGAGGCGGAGTACAACCTGGGTCTCCTGTCCGACGCGCGGAGCCGGATCGATCGGCTGAAGCAGGCGCCGCCGGAAGCCCAATGGCTCGACGCCGGACTTCGTCTCCAGGAGGCCTGGCTCCTGACGCTCGAAGGGCAGGAAGAAGCCGGGCTGGCCCTGGCCCAAGGCGTCGATCCCGAGCACCTGCCCGATCGCTTTCGCGCCGAGGTTCATTTCGCACGCGGCTTCGCCTTGATCGAGCTCGAGCGCTTCGAGCAAGCAAGAACGGAAATCCGCCAGGGTTTAGCGCGCTCGCTCAGGCCGTCGAGCGTGCGCAACGGGCACTTTCTCCTCGGTTGCTGCGAGCAGAAGGCGGGAGAGCTCGACGCCGCCGTGAAGCACTTCGCGCGCGGCGCGGCCATGCCCTACACGGGTCAGGGCGGCGATGCGCTCCTCGCCTACGGCCGGACGCTCGAAGACCTCGGCCGCACGGAACAAGCCCGCAAGATCTTCGACTTGTTGCTGCAGCGCGACCCGCAGAGTCACGCCTGTGCTTTCGCGCGCGTGCGGCTCCAGGTAATCTCTGCCGCGAGGTAAGGATGGTCCTGCGCTTACTCTGCGGCTCCGCGTTGCTCGCGCTCTGGCTTCCGCTCGGCTGCTCGTCCGACGATGGTGACGATGCCACCAGCGGCGGCAGCTCCGGGACGGGCGGCGGCGACAGTGCGGGGGGCGAGCCCTCTACTTCTGACGGCGGAGGCGGGAACGCGGCGTCGCTGCCCGTGTGCGGCGAAAATGACGTCGCCGTCAGCGATTGCGACACCGCCGGCGACGTCTGTGCCAGCGCCGATCGC
>DATLIL010000584.1:0-7678 GCA_035539475.1 Polyangiaceae bacterium | reverse complement strand
GACGTGATCGAGATCATGACCTCGAACCACGCCCAGCCCAGCAAGGACTGGCTCGAGTTCTGCGTCACGACCCGTGCCCGCGCCCGTATCCGCGGCATGCTGCGCGCCGAACAGCGCGAGAAGAGCATCAACCTCGGCCGCGAGTTGCTCGAAGGCGACATGCGCCAGGCCGGGATGAGCTACACCAAGTTCAGCAAGAACGAGACCGAGGTGGCGCGCGTGATCGCGGCGCTCGGTTACTCGAGCCTGGACGAGCTCCTGCTCAACATCGGCTTCGGCAAGGTCGACTGCAGCGACGTGGTCGATTCCGCGCGCAATCAGGCGCCCGAGCACGAGCCGCCGCCCGCGCAGCTGCGCGAGAGCAAGATCGAACAGTTCGTGCGCAAGGTGACCGGCCGCGACCAGACCGGCATCACGGTCAACGGCGTCGACGAAGTGCTGGTGCGTTACGCCCGCTGCTGTAATCCGCTGCCCGGTGACGCCATCATCGGCTTCATCACGCGCGGCCGCGGCGTCACCATCCACCGCCGTGAGTGCCAGAAGGCATTCGACATGGATCCCGAGCGCCGCGTGGACGTGAGCTGGGACAGCAAGGCCAAGATCAACCGCCCCGTGCAGCTCTGCGTCACGACCACGAACAAGCCCGGCATTCTGGCCACGGTCAGTCAGACCTTCAGCGCCCAGAGCATCAACATCAGCGAGGCCAACTGCAGGGCAGGGGACGACGGCAAGGCCCGCAACGTCTTCACCTTCCACTGCAGCGATCTCGATCAGCTGAAGGGCGTGATGAAGGCGCTCCGCCGCGTCAGCGGCGTCGTCGACGTCGCGCGTATCTGACGCCGTCATGGCGTCTGCGTTCACGCACGCAGCCGCGGTTCAGCTCGACACGCGGTTTCTGCCCGAGCGCTTGGCTGAGTAGAGCTTTTCGTCAGCGCGGTTGAGCAGATCGTCGGGGCGTTTGTCGCGCTCTTCGAGCTCGGCGCAGCCGACGCTGATGGTGAACTGAATGCGCTGGTCGTCGTAGTCGACGACCAGTGTTTCGATCGCTGCGCGCAGGTCTTCGGCCAGAGCAGCGGCGCCCGCGAGGTTGGTCTCGGGTAGGAGCACGACGAACTCCTCGCCGCCGAGGCGGGCGGGCAGATCGTCGGAGCGAGCACGCGTGCGCAGGAGCTGACCGACGGCGGTCAGCACGGCGTCGCCTGCCTGATGGCCGTGGACATCGTTGACGTTCTTGAAGTGATCGATGTCGATGAAGAGCAGAGCGAGCTCCCGATCGTGGCGGCGGGCGCGGAGGAATTCCTTTTGCAGCTGATCCTCGAGCCGCAGGCGATTGGCCAGGCGCGTGAGGTGATCGGTGATGTTGAGCTGGTAGATCTCTTCGATGAAACTTGCCTCGACGTCGGCTCCGCTCAGGTACTTGAGGATGGTGTACCCGATCTTCACGCGGTCGCCGTTGCGCAGAGGTGCCTGGCCCGCGAGCGGTCGGTCGTTGAGGAAGGTGCCGTTCTTCGAGTTCAGATCCCGCAGCACCCAGCAGCCCGCAGCCAGATCTCTTTCGACGACGGCGTGATGCCGCGACACCGGGCCGTCCTCCAGCACGATGTCGTTCTCGGGGAGACGACCGAGTTGCTTGACGCCGTCCAGGTTGGTGCGCTGACCCTGGAGCGACTTGTCGGAGTGGTAGATGATGACCAGACAGTCGTTCTGCGCGGGAATGGCCACCGACTCTTCGATGCCCGTCAGGGTCGTGTCCCGGTCCGCAAGCGCCACACGTCAGCTTAACACGGCCGCTGTCCTTGCCGCCCGGCACTGCCTCGGGTAGCAGTGAAAGCCGTGGCGGTGAAGCTCAGCGCAGCGGAGGTAACGGCTCTGGCGCCCGACGCCGCCGCAGCCGCCGCGGGCCGCAAGCTCGGCAAGCCCGCGCCGTGGAAGAACCTCGGCGCGAGCGAGCGCGCGTTCTGGGGTGAGTGCCAGGGCAGCGCCGTTTACCAGACCCAGGTGTCCGCCCTCGATCTGGTCGCCAAGTGCACCTGTCCGAGTCGCAAGTTCCCCTGCAAACACGCGCTCGGGCTCCTGTTCTTGATGGCAGAATCGCCGGGCGGGTTTGCCACGTCGGCGGAGCCCGAGTGGGTGCAGGGCTGGCTGTCCAAGCGCGACGTCGCGCAGCAGAAGAAGCAGGCTCGCGCGGAGCAGACGCCCCAAAAACTGGGCAATACGGAGGCTCAGGCCAAGCGCGCGGGCAAGCGCCACGCGAACGTGCTCGCTGGCGTGGAGCAGCTCGAGGTGTGGCTGGCCGATCTCCTGCGTCGAGGACTCGGACGCCTACCGAGCGAGGGCTCGGCGCCGTGGGAGGAGCAGGCGCGACGACTGGTGGATGCCCAAGCGCCGGGGCTCGCCGCGCGGCTGCGCTCGATCGGCGGGCGCGTCGGCATTGGCGAGGAGTGGGCGCAGCGGGTGCTCGGCGATCTCGGTCGTCTGGCGTTGCTCGCGCATGCGTACCGGCGAGTCGACGCCTTGCCGCCGCCGCTGGCGCACGACGTGAAGCGCCTGGTGGGGTACACGCTCGAGCAATCCGAGGTCGTGGCTCACGGCGATGTGGTCGAGGACGAGTGGACCGTCGCCAGCTCCGTGATCGAAGACGACGAACGCCTGCGCTCGCAACGCTCGTGGCTGGTGGGCAAGGCGAGTCGACGCAAGGCGCTGGTCCTGCAGTTTGCGGCAGGGCCCGCGCGCTTCGCCGAGGTTTTGCTGACCGGCACCGCGCTGCGCGCGAAGCTCGCTTTCTGGCCGGGAGCGGCTCCTGAACGTGCGCTCTTGCTCGAACGTGTCAGTGCGGCCGAACCGGGGCATGTGCCGCCGCACGGTAGCTCGATCGCCGCGGCGCTCGATGGTTACGCCGACGTCCTGGCGCTCGATCCATTTCGCGATCGCACATTGTTCGTTCTGGAGGGCGTGGCGGCCGTTCCCGGCGAGGTCTGGCACCTGGTCGACGGCGCCGGACAGGCCCTGCCGCTGCGCGCGCGGGAGTACGACGTGCTCTGGGCGCTGAGTGGCGGGCATCCGCTGCTGGTGGCCGCCGAGTGGGATGGCTTCGTGCTCGAGCCGCTGGCAGCTTTCAGTGCCGGGCGTTCCGTGTCGCTCACCCTGGGAGCAGCGGCGTGAGTCGGCTTCTGCGCACCGCCATCCTCGGAACCGGGCAGGTCGCCGGCAGTGACGACCACACCGATACCGCGGCGGACGAGCTCGTGACGCGGCTGGGCAACCTCGAGCGGGAGCGGGCGATTCTGCTCCGTGCCGGCGGAGCTGCCGTGGTGGAGCGTGCGGCACGGCGCGCGCGCACGCTGAAAGGCGTGCCCGACCGCGCGCCAGAGCGAGCGTCTCCTCTGGCGCCGCCCAAGCTCGCGCACATGCTGCAGCGCTTGCTCCAGGGCGAGCACCACCATCTCCTTCCGGAGGCGCTCGAGGGCACGACGGCGCGCGGCTATCGCCTGCCCGAAGAGCTTTTGCCCATGGCGCTGCGCGAGAGCGAATCCGAGCTTCGTGCGCTGCTCTTGCCCGTGCTCGGCGCACGCGGCCGCTGGCTCTCCGGCAAACGCTCGGAGTGGAGCTGGGCGGCCAGCGCCCTGGCGGTCTCGTCCGCGCTCCCTGCCGACGCCGACGAGCGCTGGGCCGAAGGAACGACGGCGGAGCGAAAGAGCCTGCTGCTCGCTGCCCGACGGCTGGTCCCCGAACGCGGCCGCGCCTGGGTGGAGAGCACCTTCAAGGCCGACAAGCCGGAAATCCGCGCGACCTGGCTGCAGGCGCTCGAGCTCGGCCTCACGCCGGACGACGTGCCGTTTCTCGAGTCCGCACTCGCTGATCGAAGTCAGACCGTGCGCGCGGCAGCGGCGCGTGTGCTCTGGCGGCTACCCGGCTCCGGGACGGCGAAAGCCATGCGCGAACGGCTCGAAGCGCTGCTGCCCGTCGCGGCGCCGAGCACGAGCATGTGGGGCAAGCTCAAGGGAGTCATGAGTCGCGGGGCGCCTCAGCTCGAGGTGAACCTTCCGCCCGAGGAGTTCGACAAGGCGCTCGAGAAGCTCGGCGTGATCGAAAACCCTCCCTGGCAGCAGATTGGACGGCGCCAGTGGTGGCTCGCGCAGCACGTCGCTGCCGTAGATCCGGGCTCGTTCGTCGAGCGCCTGCAGAGCACGCCGGAGGCGCTGGTCGAAGCCGGCATGAAGCACGATCTCTGCCTCTCCTTGCTCAACGGCTGGTCGAGCGCGGCCGTGCGCTTCGACGCCAGGGCCTGGTTCGCGCCGCTATGGGACGCGTGGATGGACTCGAAAGAGGTCCGCAGCTGGTTCAACGAAGACCCGCTCGAGCGCTTGACAGCGGGGCTCACGCCGGCCGAGCTCGAACCCAGACTCCTGCGCTGCCTGCGCGAGCAGCGACGGCTGGATCTCCTGGAGAGGTTACCCCGACCGTGGCCGGATAGCATCGCGCGCGCCTTCGTCGGAGTCCTGCGCTCCGGCTCGGGTTTCTTGATCGACCTCATGCCCCTGGCGGCGAGTCGCGTGCCGCTGGGCCTGGTTCCCGCAGGGCTCAAGCTGCCCGAAGAGAGCAGCGCGAGCCCGTCTTACGTCAACGCCTTCGAAGATTTTCTGTCGGCGATCGAGTTTCGCCGACGTCTGGCACAGGAGCTTTCACCATGACCGAGAGCAGTGGATCGAATGCGCTGCGCGCCCACGCCGAGCAGCAGTACGCCGAAGAGCTGGCCGAGCTCGCCAAGAGCGACCAGAAGCCGCGGCCCCCGAACTGGAAGCTCTCGCCCTGGGCCGTGCGCACCTACCTGATGGGCGGCAAGCTCGACAACGGCTTCGAGGTCACGCCAAAGTACATCGGCAACGCGCGCCTGATCGAGATCGCCATCGCTACGGTCGCCACCGATCGCGCGCTGCTCCTGTACGGCGTGCCCGGTACGGCCAAGAGCTGGGTCAGCGAACACCTGAGCGCGGCCATCTCCGGTACCTCGGCGCTGCTGATTCAGGGCACCGCCGGCACTGACGAGACGGCGCTGCGTTACGGCTGGAACTACGCCGAGCTCCTGGCCAAGGGACCCTCGCCGAGTGCGCTGGTGCCGAGCCCGATGATGCGCGCCATGCGCGAGGGCAAGGTGGCGCGCGTCGAGGAGCTCACGCGCATCCCGAGCGAGGTTCAGGACACGCTGATCACGATCCTGTCGGAAAAGACGCTACCCGTGCCGGAGCTCTCGAGCGAGGTGCAGGCGCAGCGCGGCTTCAACGTCATCGCGACCGCCAACAACCGCGACAAGGGTGTGAACGAGCTCTCGAGCGCGCTCTTGCGCCGCTTCAACACCGTGATCCTTCCGGTGCCCGACACCATCGACGAGGAGATCTCGATCGTCGAGCGCCGCGTCGCCGAGATGGGGCGCGCGCTGGCGCTGCCCGTGGAGAAACCCGCGCTGGAAGAGATCCGCCGCGTGGTCACGGTGTTTCGCGAGCTTCGCGAGGGCAAGACCCTGGACGGCAAGACCAAGCTGAAGAGCCCGAGCGGGACGCTGTCGACGGCCGAGGCCATCAGCGTGGTGACGAGCGGGCTGGCCATGGCCGCGTTCTACGGGGACGGGGAGCTCAAGGCCGTGGATCTCGCCTCGAGCCTGACCGGCGCCGTGATCAAGGACCCGGTGCAAGATCGGGTCGTGTGGCAGGAGTACCTGCAGACCGTGGTCAAGGAGCGCGACGGCTGGAAGGATCTCTACCGCGCCAGCCGCGAGACGAGCTGAGCCGAGCAGCATGGGCTATCGCGTCTTCGGCATCCGGCACCACGGTCCAGGCTGTGCCCGCGGTTTGCGCGCGGCGCTCGCCAGCTACGAGCCCGACTGCCTGCTGCTCGAGGGGCCGCCCGACGCAGAGACGGTGCTTGCTTTGGTCGCCGACGAGAACCTGCGGCCGCCGGTAGCGCTGCTGGTTCACGCCGTGGATGAGCCCCGGCGCGCGGTGTTCTACCCGTTCGCGGTGTTCTCACCGGAGTGGCAGGCCCTGCGTCACGCGGCCGAGCGCGGCGTGCCAGCGCGCTTCATGGATCTGCCGTGTGCTCACCGGCTCGCGCTCGAGAAAGAGTCCGAGAACAGCGAGGAAGCGCCCGACGACGCGGAGCTCGAGGATCTGCAGGACGATCCGCTGGGCCTGCTCGCAGAAGCGGCGGGCTTCGAGGACCGCGAGCAATGGTGGGACGTTCAGGTCGAGCAGCGCCGTCAGTCGACCGGGTTGTTCGAGGCCATCCAGGAGGCGATGACCAGCCTGCGAGGCGAGGGCAAGCCGCGCACGGCGATCGAGGAGCTACGCGAGGCACACATGCGCACCAGCCTGCGCAAGGCAGAGAAGGAGGGCTTTCAGCGCATCGCCGTCGTCTGCGGCGCCTGGCACGCCCCGGCGCTGGCCGACCTCGGCGGCAGCAAGCGCGATGCGGAGCTGCTCAAGGGCTTGCCCAAGGAGAAGGTGGCAAGCACGTGGATCCCGTGGACCCACTCGCGCCTGTCGTACCGCAGCGGATACGGCGCGGGCGTCGACTCGCCGGGCTGGTACGCGCACGTCTGGCACCACGATCAGCGGGCGCCGCTGGTGTGGTCGGTGCGCGCAGCGCGGCTTCTTCGCGAAGGTGAGCTCGATGCCTCGTCGGCCAGCGTGATCGAGACCGTGCGCCTGGCCGAGACGCTGGCCGTGCTACGCGAGCTGCCGGCGCCGGGGCTGAACGAGCTGCGCGAGGCGATCCTGGCGGTGCTCTGCGGCGGCGACGCGCTGCGCCTGGCGCTGGTGCGCGACAAGCTCGAGATCGGCGAGGACCTCGGCAGCGTGCCGGAGAACGCGGCCCACGTGCCCGTGCAGCGCGATTTCGAGCGCGAGGTCAAGCGCCTGCGCCTGAAGATCACCACCGAGCACCTCGTGCTAGAGCTCGATCTGCGCAAGGACATCGACCGCGACCGCAGCCGCCTGTTGCATCGGCTGCGCATCCTCGGCCTCGACTGGGGCGAACAGCTCGGCTCGGGTCGCACCGCGGGTACCTTCCGCGAAAACTGGCGCCTGATCTGGCGCCCGGAGCTCGTCGTCGAGCTCGTCGCCGCCAATCTGTTCGGCAACACGGTAGCCGTGGCCGCCGCCGCTCGGCTGCGTGAGCGCGCCAGCGCGTCCAGCGTGGAGGAGCTGGCGCAGCTGATCGAGGTCTCGCTGATCGCGGACCTGCCCGAAGTGATGGACGATCTGCTCTTGGCGCTCGACGCGCGCGCAGCTCAGGCCAGCGACGTACGCCTGCTGCTCAACGCTGCGCAGCCGCTGGCGCGTGTGATCCGTTACGGCGACGTGCGCGGCTCGCGCGCCGACGCCATCGTGCCCGTCTTTCGCGCCGTGCTCGAGCGCGCCGTGGTCGGCCTCTTGCCGGCCTGCACACAGCTCGACGACGATGCCGCGGCGGAGCTGCTGAGCGCGATCGAGGGCGCTCACGCCGCCTGCCTCTTGCTCGACCTGGCCGAGCTCAAGGAAGATTGGCTTCTCACGCTGCAGGGGCTCGAGCAGAACGAAGCGGCCCATCCGCGGCTGCGCGGCCGCGCCTGCCGGCTGCTGCTCGAGCAGCAACGCCTGGCGCCGGGTGAGCTCGAGCGCAAGACCAGCCTGGCGCTGAGCAC
>DATLIL010000583.1:0-3290 GCA_035539475.1 Polyangiaceae bacterium | reverse complement strand
GGCTACAACATCACCGCAGGCAGAACGGAGGGTTGGGTCGCGCACCTGCCCTGAGCACTCAGGCGTGCGGTAGAGAAAACCGGGTGGTTCGCCGTGTGCGGGCCGCCCGGTTTCTTCGTGTCCAGGCCTGAGCAGCGCCTGACTGACTCGTGCTCTCGCGCGGCGGTGCGGCGAGTGAGTTGATCGGGGCCATGGGGGTGAGGGCTGACGCCGCGCAACCGGCCTTGTTCTTGCTTCGAAGGAAGCATGGCAAAGGCGAAACAGAAGCCGAATATCGTCCTCATCGTCTCTGACGACTTCGGGTACGGGGACGCAGGGGCGTATGGTGGTGGCGAGAATCGCGGCATGCCGACGCCCCATCTCGACCGGATCGCGGCGGAGGGCATGCAGTTGATGTCCTTCTATGCACAGCCGAGCTGTACGCCTGGTCGCGCTGCCATGCAGACCGGACGCATCCCGAACCGCAGCGGCATGACGACGGTGGCGTTCCAGGGACAGGGTGGCGGCTTGCCAGCGGCCGAGTGGACGCTCGCGTCAGTGCTCAAGACCGGCGGCTACAGGACGTTCTTCACCGGCAAGTGGCACCTCGGCGAGGCCGACTATGCGTTGCCCAATGCCCAGGGCTACGACGAGATGAGGTACTGCGGCCTCTATCATCTCAATGCCTACACCTATGCTGACGCGGCCTGGTTCCCGGATATGGATCCCGAGCTGCGGAAGATGTTCGAGCGGGTGACCAGGGGTGCTCTGTCCGGCAAGGCGGGCGAGGAGCCGACGGAGGACTTCAAGGTCAACGGCCAGTACGTCAACACGCCGGAGAAGGGCATCGTCGGCATGCCCTTCTACGACGAGTACGTCGAGAAGGCCGCGCTCGAGTACCTTGCCGCCAACGCGAAGTCGGCCGAGCCGTTCTTCATGAGCATCAACTTCATGAAGGTGCACCAGCCGAACCTGCCGCATCCGGACTTCAAGGGTAAGTCCCTCTCGAAGTCGAAGTACGCGGATTCGATCGTGGAGAACGACACACGAATCGGCCGCATCATGGACGAGATCCGCAAGCTTGGCCTCGACAAGAACACCTACGTGTTCTGGACGACGGACAATGGCGCGTGGCAAGACGTGTATCCCGACGCCGGCTACACACCTTTCCGCGGCACCAAGGGTACGGTGCGCGATGGTGGAAATCGTGTGCCTGCTCTGGCGTGGGGCCCAGGAATCAAGCCCGGCTCGCGAAACGCCGACATCCTCGGCGGCCTGGATTTCATGGCCACCTTCGCGTCGCTCGCGGGGGTGAAGCTGCCGAAAGAGGATCGCGAGGGGCAGCCGATCATCTTCGATAGCTACGACATGTCGCCGGTCCTGTTCGGCACGGGCAAGTCCGAGCGCAGCAGCTGGTTCTACTTCACGGAGAACGAGCTGACGCCGGGCGCTGCACGGGTGGGTAACTACAAGGCTGTCTTCAATCTGCGCGGTGACGATGGCGGGAGCACGGGCGGTCTGGCCGTCGACTCGAACCTGGGCTGGAAGGGTGCGCAGTCATACGTCGCCACCGTTCCGCAGGTGTTCGACCTCTGGCAGGACCCGCAGGAGCGCTACGACATCTTCATGAACAACTACACGGAGCACACCTGGATCCTGGTGACCATCAACGCGGCGATCAAAGAGCTGATGAAGACCTACCTCGAGTACCCACCGCGGAAGCTCCAGAGCGAAGGCTACGCCGGGCCGATCACGATCACGCAGTACCAGCGCTTCAACTACCTGAGGGAGCAGCTCGCCAAGGACGGCTTCAACATCGGGCTGCCAACCGGTAACTGAGCGACCACAGCGACCGCGCCGGGGTTGCCGTGTGGCGGCGCGTGGGATAACGCTCGTTCGGTGGGCAGCCACGCCTCATGCTGAAGTTGTTTAGCCGCAAGCCGGACACCACCAAGTGTAGCTTTTGCGAGCGCCAGGCGGGGAAGGTGCGTCACCTGGTCGAAGGCAAGTCGGCGACGATTTGCGACCGCTGCGTGGTTGATTCTCTTGTCGCGTTGGACGGCGACGCCCACGACTGGTTCGTCGAAGCGATGCGCGACCTCCTGCTTCTTCGCGCGGAGCAGCTCTCTGGCGATCAGCGTTCAGCCGTCGTTCAAGCACTCGCAGCACTGGGACGAAGCGGCGTTCCTTTCTTCAACGTCGTCGATCGCCTGGCCGAGCAGGGCCATGCTGCGGCGTGCCATTCGCTATTGCGGGGCGTCGACACGAAGCTATGGCGTGGGCGAGATTGGGTAACCTTCACGTGGTGCTGCTCCGTCCTCGGCCAGTTTGCAGAGGTGCCGGAGGTGATGAGCAGCGTTCCGCCGGAGGTTTTCGAGTTCCCGGATGACGCCCATCTGCTTCGAATGAACGTCATATGGGCGAGCTGTCATCTTGCCGTGCCGCCCAGTCACGAGGAGCTCTCGAACTTCCTCCTCGTGCTCGACTCCTGCCGTCAGCATTGGACCGAGCGCTCGGAGGACCCGTCGTTCGCAGCGGCCACGGATCGTTATCGTTCGTCGCTGGAAGGGACCTCAGCGAAGTGCCACGTCCTCCTCGGCCAAACTGACGCAGCTCTGGCGTGTCTCGGTGCGGCGGAAGCCACCGCTGCCGGCGTACAGCCTTCCGCCGCCCTGCTCTGGGGCGACATCCTGGCGGCCAGGTCTGATCCGGCTGGCGCTCGGCAGAAGTGGCTTGTCGCTGCGAACTCGAAGGAAGCCGAGCACCAAGGGATCTTGCGTGAGCAGCTCCGAACCAGGCTGCCCGAGCTGCCGCGCGAGGATTGACGGAGCATGCCGTGAGCCAAGCCGCGTCCCAGGCAGCTGCATTCTATCGTGAGGTCACGTAGGCCGGGGCTGTGTCGCTAGCTTTCGACGCCGTGACCACCCAAGACTGGTGATCACTCGAGTCTTTGGCGCGTTCGACGAGCTCCTTGCCGAAATCTTCTTCGGCCGCGAGCGTGTTGTGAGCGTGACAGCGCAAGGTGATGTTCTCTGCGGTGTGCTCGCCGCCCCGGGCGAAAGGACGCAGATGGTGGAGCTCGAGCCCGTGCGTCTCACGGCAACGCTGTCCTGTCTCGTCGCAGTAGGTGCAGCGCCCCTGGTCACGCGAAAAGACCGCGCGGCGAACGGCGGCGGGCACGTGTCTTCCGCGCTGGCGCGGGTGCTCTTCCTTGAGTTCGGGCGCGGACGGGGCGGGAGGAAGCTTGCGCGGTGTCCGCGGCTTTGCAGTCGCCGCCTGCTTCTTGCGCTGCAGGTCGGCCACGAGGGCGC
>DATLIL010000582.1:0-14059 GCA_035539475.1 Polyangiaceae bacterium | reverse complement strand
GCAAGCGCTCTCCCATCTGAGCTACAGCCCCGACAGGTGGCGGACGCTTTGCCACACGATCGGGCGGAAGGCGATAGGATTTTCGCTTCCGCTCAACCTAAAAACTCTAGGGCGCCGGTTTCGGTCGCGGTTGGGCGCCTGGCGCCGCGGCCCCGTCGGGCGGCGGGCGACGAACCGGTCGCACGCCCGAGGGCAGGCCCGGCAGGCGGCCAGGCGCTGAACCCGCTGGAATGGCCTGGCGAAGGCGCTCCATGGCGTTGTCTCCCGTCACGGCAGGACGCGGCGCGGGCGCGGGCGCAGGCTCGGGCGCCTCCGCTGGCGCTGCAGCGGCGCTGGCGGCCGCGGCCGCCTGGCCCTCATCGTCGCCCGAGCGCGTCAGGGCGAACGTCATGATCCCGCAGAGGACCAGAGCCGCACCCACGATCGGTAGCCACCCCGGGGTGTGGGGTTCGTCGGGCGGAATGCTGTCCGCTGGCTTGCCCTCGTACGCCTCGTGCGCGTGCGGGGCATGCGCCTCACTGGCATGGGAAGCGTCGCTCATCGCGTCGCCTATAAACAAGGTTCTCAGCCCGCGGTCAAGCCGGGCAGTCCGTCGTCGGCCGGTCTGCGCCGTCTCACGCCGGGAGCGCGGCTGGCGGCGAAGTTGGTCTCTTCAGGCAGCTGGCTTGACCCTCTGGTACCCCAGGCCCTAGTGTCTCTGGAGCTGGCGTTCTGTCGTGGTTCGGGGTCGATACCCCCCTGAAAACCCGCAGCCGAGCGCCGCACCGCCGCGAGCACATGGCCCAGCAGCAGCAGCGCTATAAGGTCCTGGAAAAGATCGCCTCCGGCGGCATGGCGGAGGTGTTCCGGGCGGAGAGCGCCGGCCTCGAAGGCTTCAAGAAGACCGTCGCCATCAAGCGCGTCCTCCCGCACCTGTCCCAGAAGAAGCAGTTCATGGGCATGTTCCTGGACGAGGCGCGTCTGTCGGCGCACCTGTCGCACTCGAACTGCGTCCAGGTCTTCGACATCGGTGTCGGCGACAACACGTACTTCATCGTCATGGAGTTCGTCGATGGCTCCGATCTCAAGGGAGTCATCGAACACCGCAAGAAGACGAGGCAACCGTTCCCGGTCGAAGAAGCCTGTCTGATCTGCGTGCGCATCTGCGAGGGTCTGGCTTACGCCCACGAGCTCACCGACGGCAACGGCGAGTCGCTGCACATCGTGCATCGCGACATGTCGCCGCCCAACGTGCTGATCACGCGCTTCGGCGAGGTCAAGATCGTGGACTTCGGTCTAGCCAAGGCCAATAGCCAGCTAGAGCGCAGCGATCCAGGCGTCATCAAGGGCAAGTTCAGCTACCTCTCGCCCGAGGCGGCGCAGGGGCTGCCCATCGACGCGCGCACCGATATCTTCGCGGTCGGCATCATCCTGTGGGAGCTCCTGGCCGGTCGGCGCCTGTTCCTGGGAGACACCGATCTCGAGACCGTGCGCATGGTGCAGTCGGCGCGCATCCCGTCGATCAAGCAGTTCAGCCCCAGCGTTGGCCCGCAACTCGAGAAGGTCATCGCCAAGGCGCTGGCAGGCGATCCCAGCCAGCGCTACCAGACCGCGCGCGAGCTCGGTCACGCGCTCAACGAAGTGCTCTTCCACCTCGGGCGCTCGGTCTCGTCGTTCGACATCGCGCAGCTCGTGGCACCCATCTGGCGCGAGCGCGCGGAGCGCAAGCGGCGCGACAAGGGTTCGATCATCAGCTCGATGATCGACGAGGCGTTGTTCGAGTTCACCTCGGTGCAGCAGGGTGATCGCACGTCGTCGCCGCACGGCGCGCAGCCCCTCAGCATCGGGTCGTTCGGGAACCACGATTGGGGTGAGGATCTCGGCAACGCCATGAACGGCAACGGTGCCACGGAGGAGACCGGCGCAGCCTCGTTCGAGCTCGGTAACCTCGCGGCGCTGGAAGAAGACGACGAGCCGCCGCTACCTCGTCCGCCGACTCCGCCGCTGGCCCAGCCGGCTCAGCCGTTGCCCGTCACCGCGGCAGCGCCCACGTCGGCCGAGATCGCGGAGCCGTTCCCCAAGGCGGGCGGCGGCAAGGGCAGCCTGATCGCCCTCGTGGTGTTCCTGGCCGTCGCCGCCGGCCTGGCAGGCGCCTACTTCGGCGGCGTCCTGCCTCGCTGAGCCGGGGCCGAAGCCCCGGGCCTCTCAGTTCTCTTCGCCCTCGCCCTCGCCCTCGTCCTCGTCGTCGTCGTCGTCGTCGTCGTCGTCCTCGTCGAGATCTTCATCGAGATCTTCGGGCTCCTCGAGTGGGGGACGGCCGGCGGCGCGGTCGCGCTCCTCTTGCGCGCGCTTTGACGCCAGGCGCTGGAAGACGACCGGCTTGGGCGCGAGCAACAGGGCCATCGTGCGCGCTTCCATGGTCGGGCGCTGCTCGATGTTGGCGACGTCCTCGACCTTGCCCACCATCACGTTGAACTGCATGTGGGCGCGCTCGGGGTGCATGATCTCGCGGCCACGGAAGCGGCAGGTGACCTTCACCTTGTTACCGGCCTCGATGAACTTGCGGATGGCGCGGACCTTGACCTCGATGTCGTGATCGTCGGTCTTGGGGCGGATCTTCACCTCCTTGACCTCGACGACCGTCTGCTTCTTCTTGGCGTCGCGGGCGCGCTTCTTCTCCTCGTACTTGAACTTACCGAAGTCGAGGATCTTGCAGACCGGGGGGCTCGCCTTGGGGTTCACCTCGACCAGATCGAGGCCCACCTCTTGAGCGCGGCGGAGCGCAGCCTCCGTCGCCAGCACGCCCAGGTTGGAGCCGTCCTCGGCCACGACGCGCACCTCTGGCACGCGAATGCGATGGTTGATCCTGATCTGCGGTCCGCGTGTATCGCGGCCCCTGAATCCGCCTCTGCCCGGTAATGCCATACGATTCCTGTCTGTTTGTCTTAGAAGAAACCGGCCTCAGTCGAGCTGGGGTCGGGGTGGTTGTGCCTCGGCTAGTAGCCGCGCGGCGAACTCTGCGACCGGCATGGCGCCGAGCTCCCCGGCGTCTCGCGATCGGGGGCTCAGTGTGCCCGCGACCGCTTCATTCTCGCCGATCACGACGATGTACGGGTGGCGCATCAGCCGTGCGTTTCTGATTTTGGCGCCGAGCTTGTCCGCGCCGGAATCCACGGCGATGCGGAGGCCCTTTTGAGCGAGCTCGCGGCGCACGCGCTCGGCGTACTCGGCTTGTTTTTCGCTGACCGTGACCAGAACGGCCTGCTCGGGCGCCAGCCAGACGGGGAATTTCCCCGCCACGTGCTCCAGGTAGATGCCGTAGAAACGCTCGATCGAGCCGAGGATGGCGCGGTGGAGCATGACCGGACGGTGCGAGGCGCCGTCGCTGCCGACGTATTCGAGGTCGAAGCGCTCGGGCAGGGCGTAGTCGAGCTGGATGGTGCCGAGCTGCCAGGAGCGGCGCAGGGCGTCGCGCACGTGGAACTCGAGTTTGGGGCCGTAGAAGGCGCCCTCGCCCGGCAGCTTCTCGAAGGGGATGCCGGCGGCCACGAGACCGCGCTCGAGCGCCCCTTCGGCGCGATCCCAGAGCTCGTCGTTGCCGATGCGCTTCTCGGGGCGCAACGCCAGCTTGACCGAGACGTCGTTGAAATCGAAGGCGCGGTAGACCTGGAACAGGAGCTCGTTGAAGGCGCGGACCTCGGCCTCGATCTGCTCCTCGGCGCAGAAGATGTGCGCGTCGTCCTGGCAGAAGCTGCGCACGCGAGCGAGACCGTGCAGCACGCCGGCGCGCTCGTAGCGGTGCAGTCGCCCGAAGTCGGCCACGCGCCAGGGCAGCTCGCGATAGCTACGCCGGCGCTGTCCGAAGATCAGACAGTGGCTCGGGCAGTTCATCGGCTTGCAGCACGACCAGTGAGCCTCTTCTTCGGCCTCGCCCGGCTCCTTCGGCTCGAGCGCCTCGGCGGTGACCGGCAGGTACATGTTCTCCATGTAGTTCTGCAGGTGACCGCTGGTCTCGAACAGCCGCTTGTCGAAGATCTGCGGCGTGATCACCTCTTCGTAGCCGTGCTCGAAGTAGAGCCCGCGCACGTAGTCGATCAGCCGGTTGTACACGCCCGCGCCGCGCGGCAAGAAGAACGGCATCGCCGGCGCGTAGTCGTGGAACATGAAGAGCTCGAGCTCTTTGCCGAGCTTGCGGTGGTCGCGGGCGCGCGCCTCCTCGAGCATCTTCAGGTGCTCGTCGAGCTCCTGCTGCGTGCGGAACGCCGTGCCGTAAACGCGCTGGAGCATCGGCCGCTTCTCGTCGCCGCGCCAGTACGCACCAGCCAGGCTGGTGAGCTTGACCGCGCCGATGTGGCCGGTATGCGGCACGTGCGGGCCCTCGCACAGATCGACCCACGCTCCCTCGGGGCGCTCCGGATTGCCGTGGCGGTAGAGCGAGATGTTCTCGCCTGCCGGGATGGCGTCGAGGATCTCGAGCTTGTAGCTCTCGCCCATCTTCGCGAACAGGTCGTGCGCCTGTTCGCGCGACACCACCTGGCGGAAGAACGGCCTCCGCTCCTTGATGATGCGCTTCATCTCCTTCTCGATCGCGGCGAGGTCCGCGTCGACGAAGTGCTCGGCCCGATCGAAGTCGTAGTAGAAGCCCGACTCGATGGCGGGGCCGATGGTGACGCGCGTGCCGGGGAACAGGCGCTGCACGGCGTCGGCCATGACGTGGGCGGCGGAGTGCCGGATGACGTCGAGGGCGGCCGGCTCCGAGGCGAGGATTGGCACGAGCTCGCTGTCCGCCTCGACCGGCGTGTGCAGGTCACACAGCCGCGAGCCGATACGCACGGCGACGACGTCGTTGGTGAGCTGGCCTCGCTCCTTCAGCAGCTCGCCCGGCGTGCGACGGGCAGGGTCGGCCGTCATAGGGTCATGGTCGTCGGCCGGGCCCCGTACACTCGAGCAACACGAATACTGGTAGGCGCGGGCAGGATTGAACTGTCGACCCCTACCGTGTCAAGGTAGTGCTCTACCACTGAGCTACGCGCCTTTGGTCGTACGGGCAGTTGCCCGCCGCCTTGTTGTCCGTATCGGGAAAACAGGGTCCCCTCCACTACAACCCGACCTGAGTGCTGTCAAGCGCAGCTGGCCGCGACTTCCGGACCGAACCTTGCGCGGCCCCGGGATCATGGGTATAGGCCCGACCCTCGATGGGGTCTAGGCCCCGTCTCCCCTCGTTTTCTCTGGCGGGGCTCGAGCCCCACCTATCCGCGGAGGCCCTCGTGGGTTCCCTGGCGCTGTCTTTCCAGAACGTTCCCCCGGCTCCGGGCCGGGAATCAACCGGTACCGCCGCTCCGGCACAGGCCGCGTCCCCAGCGGCGCCGCAGCAGGAGCCCGGCCTCGGCCCGCTCTTGCCGATGCTGCTGATGATCGTGCCGCTCCTCCTCATCATGATGTGGGGCAGTCGTTCTCAGCAGAAGAAGCAGGCGGCGCTGCTGACCTCGTTGACCAAGGGTGATCGCGTCATCACTCAGAGCGGCCTGGTCGGCAAGTTCGTGGAAATGAACGAGCGCATAGCGAAGATCGAGATCTCCCCCGGCGTGAAGGTGGAGGTCTTGCGCTCCGGCATCCTCGGTAAGGACACGCCCGAGTCGGCGGCGGCCGTCGACAAGGCCGTCGCGGAGAAGAAGTGAGCCACGTCATCCTTAGCTCGACCTACGGCGGCGTCGCGCTGCTGTTCCTGATCCTCGGCTTCGTCTTCCGCGCCAAGCGCACGCTGCTCTTCGTGGCTGCGCTGATGGCGGCGGGCGGCGCCGGTGCTGCCTGGGTCGGCTCGTTCTGGCCCATGGTGAGCCTGGGCATGATCAGCCTGACCGTCGCCTTCGCGGCCACGGAGGTCATGGAGATGAGCTGGCGGCTGCGCTCGGGCTTTGCGCTGAGCGTGACGCTGCTCGCCTTCCTGGCGCTCTGGCCCACGCTGCACGGCATGAGCGCCGGCAAGATCCCGTGCCCCGAATACGTGCGGGACAAGGTCAGCTTCCGCCTCGTGGCCGGCCTGGATTTGCGCGGCGGATTGCGCCTCGTCTACACGGTCGGCGTCGAAGAAGCGATCAAGGACAAGCGCGACGCTTACTACGAGGAAATGCGCGCCGAGCTCGCGCGGGTGCTCGGCCTGCACGAGGGCGACGAGCGGCCCGACGAGAAGGTGTACGAGAAGCTGCGTGAGAAGGTCAATCTCGAGGCCTCACGTGGCAAGGTCAACGCCATCTCGCTCAAGTTGAAGGAGGGGGTCGACCCGTCCAAGATCGACGCTCGCTTCCTGGATCGCTTCCGCAGCGAGCTCTCCTACGCCCGCAGCCAGGACCAGCGCAGCTACGACTTCACGATCCGCACCGAGGTCGAGACCGGCATCCGCGACCGCGCAGTGGCGCAGGCTCGCGAGATCATTCACCGTCGCGTCGACGAGCTCGGCCTGAAAGAAGCCGCAGTCTCCACCCGCGACGAGGACATCATCGTCGAGGTGCCGGGTGAAGACGAGAAGAGCTTCGCCACCATTCGCGACATCATCAGCCAGACCGCTCGCCTCGAGTTCAAGCTGCTCGACGACGACAGTGACTTCTTCCGCAAGGTGCGCGAGACGGCCAGCCCGACGAGCCTGCCGGAAGGCCTGGATTTCCGCTCCGAGAACACCAGCGTCGGGCTCGACGGCGAAGACGTGAAGACCAAGGTGGTCACCTACGCCTACCTGCAGAAGGGCGCGAAGGAGACCAGCATGCAGGCGCTGCAGCGCCTGAAAGAGTGGGTCGCGACGCTCGACGTGCCGCCGGATCGCGAGGTCGGCTACGAGCTCGAGTACAGGACGGTCGACGAGGTCACGCTGAAGCAGGAAGAGGACGGCTGGCGCACCTACTTCCTGAAGAGCCGCGCCGAGATCACCGGCGACATGATCCGCGACGCGCAGGCCACCCCGAATCAGGGCCAGGGCTCCCTCGGCGGCTGGTACGTCGGGCTCACCTTCACCGAGCAGGGCGGCAACATCTTCGAGCGCATCACCGGCCAGAACATCAAGCGCCGCTTCGCCATCATTCTCGATGGGCGCACGGCCAGCGCGCCGGTGATTCAGAGCAAGATCCCCGGCGGCCACGCGCAGATCACGCTGGGCTCGGGTGATCCCGAAATGCAGCTGCGCGACTCGCGCAAGCTCGAGCTCGTGCTGCGCTCCGGCGCCCTGCCCGCGCCGATCACCCCGTCCAACGAGCAGCGCATCGGTCCCTCGCTCGGCCGCGACGCGATCAAGCTCGGCGTCGAGGGCGCCCTGGGCGGCGCGCTGATCGTGCTCGTCTTCATGTTCATCTACTACCAGCGCGCCGGCCTGATCGCCGACTTGATGGTGGTGATGAACCTGTTCCTGCAGCTCGCGGTGCTGGCCACCTTCGGGGCGTCGATGACGCTACCGGGCATCGCCGGCCTGGCGCTGACGATCGGTATGAGCGTCGACAACAACGTGCTGATCAATGAGCGCATCCGCGAAGAAACGGCCGCCGGCAAGTCGCCGCGTGCCGCCGTCGAGCTCGGTTACAAGCAGGCCTTCAGCGCCATCATCGACGGTCAGCTGACCACGGTGATCGCGGGTCTGGTGCTCGCTCAATACGGTACTGGCCCGCTCAAGGGCTTCGCCGTCACGCTGATCGTCGGCACGATGTGCGGCATTTTCACGAGCGTGATCGTGAGCCGCCTGATCTTCGAACTCTGGGTACGTCGCCTCGGCCGTCAGGGGCGTCTGGACATGGGCTAGGCGAACATGAGGCTGTTTTCCAGCGGTAAGATTTATAACTTCATGGGCGCGCGCAAGTTCGCGATGCCCATGAGCTTCGCTTTCGTCGTGCTCTCGATCCTGCTGCTCTTGTTCGGCGATCGAGTGGGGATCCCGCCCCAGCTGGGCACCGACTTCAAGGGTGGCACCGAGGTCGAGCTGGCGTTCAACGGCGCCGTGGACGCGGGCGAGGTGCGCAACGCGGTCGAGCAGGCCGGGTTCAACTCGCCTGACGTGATCAAGATCGAGGACACCAGCAGCGCCAATCACTACCTGATCCGCGTACAGGAGATCAGTACGCTGTCCGACCAGGCCAAGGCGGCGGTGGAGCGGGCGCTGTGCCTGACGGCGGGGCCCGACTGCGAGCAGCCCTCGCACCAGGCCACCGAGGTGAAGTTCAGCCCGGGCGGCGACAAGGTCACCGCACGCTTCAAGGACGCCCCGGATCTCGAGTGGATCAAGGGCCGCGTCGCGACGGTCAAGGGCATCTCGCTCAGGCCGGGGGAGAACAACCTCTTCCTGCAGAATCCGCGCGATCACAAGGTGGAGATCCAGCTGCAGAGCAAGGGCGACCAGCTGATCGCCGGCCTCAAGAAGACGCTCGGGAACAAGGCGCCGGATCACGCGCTCAGGTCGGAGTGGATTGGGCCCCGCGCGGGTGCTCAGCTGCGCGACGCCGCGGTCAAGAGCATCGCCATCGCGCTGGTCTTCATCATGGCCTACGTGGCCTTCCGCTTCGACATCCGCTTCGCTCCTGGCGGCGTGATCGCGCTCCTCCACGACGCGGTCGGTACCGTCGGGGTGCTGATCTTGATGGGCAAGGAGCTGAACCTCACCACCGTGGCCGCCTTGCTCACCATTATCGGTTACTCGGTGAACGACACCGTGGTGATCTACGACCGCGTGCGCGAAAACATGGGCAAGATGCGCGGCGTCTCTTTCCGCGATCTGATCAACATCAGCACGTCGGAAATGCTCGGCCGCACCATCCTGACCAACGGCTGCGTGCAGATGTGTCTGCTCGCCTTCTTCGTCTGGGGCACCGGCACGTTGAAGGACTTCGCGCTGACGCTGACCATCGGCATGGTGCTCGGTACGTACTCGACGATCTACATCGCGTTGCCGCTGACCGAAGCGCTCGATCGCTGGCTCTTCTCCAAGATGGGTGGCGGTGGTGCTACTGCGAAGAAAGCCCCTCGCCCGCGCAAACGAGAAGAAGCGATCGTCTGAAAAGGTATGAAGTCAGCGTGGCTCGATGGAGAGCCCGGTGACGATTGGCACGAGCCAGAAACGGCTGCACGAGGCAACTTTGCAGGGTTCGTGCCAGCTCGGTTGACAGTGTATTTGAGGTGCTTAGGTTCTTGCTCATGCACGCAAGACCGTCCGCACCGGAACCCCAGCGGGTCTTCCGTTCGACGCGGCCGCTGACGTTGCCTGAAGAGTTGTGGGTGAGTCTCACGCCCGCCCACCAGGAGGTCTATCGTCGTGCTGACTCACTCCTCGGCATGTTCGGTAGCGACCGCCGCCTCCCGCTGCGAGACGTATTCAGTCGGGCGCAGGCGACGGCCGAAGAAGTTCTGGCAGCGCTGCAGGTGCTCGACGGCATGTCCCTGGTGAGCATCGACGCAACCGACAACGGGCCGGTGGTGACCCTCATCGCCCTGCCCGACGAACACGTGCGGCTGGTCGGCCCCGACGGGCAGACACGCTGGCTGTTCGTGGCGCGCCCGCTCGACCCGCCCGAGGTCGACGCAGCCCAGCTCAACTAGAACGCGGCTCACGAGCTCGGCGTGACGCGCCTCGAAGCCGCATGAGCTGTGGCCTCGATGTTCGCGAAATCAGCGGAGCATGAGCTCGTGGCCGGCTTTTCGGTAGGTCGTTTCCTGACCTATCCGGCGTTGACGCGGCTCGCGGCTCGTGTTCCCTCTGCCTTGTCTTGGAGGCTGCTCGCGACCTTTCCGTCCTGGCGCCTGCTCCGGCGCTCGCGGAACCGTCGCCGCCGAGCGCCGCAGCCAGGCGCTTCGCCGCCGAGCTCAAGCTGACCACCACGATCGCCGAATGGTTGCTCCGGCGCGGCCATCACGACGTGGAGTCGGCGCGTCGCTTCCTCGACCCCAAGCTGAATCAGCTTTCTTCGCCACAAGGGATGGCTGATCGGTCGCTGGCCGCGTCGCGGCTCGCAGCGGCCATCCGTGGCGGTGAACGCATCTGTGTCTTCGGTGACTACGACTGCGACGGCATGACCGCCGCGGCGATCATGACCGAAGCCCTGAGAGCACTGGGCGGAACCGTCGACGTGCACCTGGCCAGCCGCTTCGACGGCGGCTACGGCGTGTCGCCGGCGGCCGTGGAGCGCATCGCCGCGACCGGGGCCCGCCTGCTCGTCACCTGCGACTGTGGTTCCTCCGATCACGTCAGCCTGCGCGAGCTCGGGCGCCGCGGCATCGAGTGCATCGTCATCGACCACCATCTCGTCCCGGACGAGCCGCTGCCGGCGCTGGCCTTCCTGAACCCGCACCGTCCGGACTGCGGCTTTGCCTACAAGGGCATGGCCTCGTGTGGTCTGGCGCTCAGCGTGGCCGGAGCAGTGCGCACGGAGCTCGGCCGCGAGCTCGATCTCAAGCAGTGGCTCGACCTGGTGGCGATCGGCACCATCGCGGACGTGGCGCCGCTGGACGGTGACAATCGCCCGCTGGTACGCGCCGGCCTGCGTTTGCTGGGCGAGGCCAGGCGTCCCGGTCTGCGCGCACTGCTCGAGCAAGCGCGCTGGGACTTCTCGCTGCCGCTCGGCGCCGAGGACGTCTCGTATCGCATCGCGCCGCGCTTGAACGCGCCGGGTCGGCTCGGCCCCGCCGATCTCGCGTTGCGCATCATGCTCGAGCGCAGTCCGGAGCGCGCCTACGCTCTCGCGCTCGAAGCCGAGGAGCTCAGCCAGCAACGCCGTGCTGTCCAGGATCGGATGCTGGCCGAGGCAGAAGAGGAGATCGAGGCGCAAGGTTACGCGTCGCGGTCCGCTCTCGTGCTCGGCCGCGAGGGCTGGAACCACGGCATCGTCGGCATCGTCGCGGGACGGCTGGCCTCCAAGTACGAGCGCCCCGTGATCGTGGCCGGCTTCGAGAACGGTCACGGTCGCGGTTCGGTGCGCGGCCCGAAGGGCAGCCGGCTCTACGACATGCTGGCGCAGTCGAGCGCCGCGCTCGTGCGTTTTGGCGGGCATCAGGCGGCAGCCGGAGTCGAGCTCCGGGCGACAGAGCTCGCTTCCTTGCGCGAGCTGTTCGAGCACGCGGCCCAGAGCGCGCCCGCTCCGCTCTCCAGCGGCGAGGGCGACCAGCTCCTCTGGGTCGTGCCCGACGACGAGCTCTTTCGCGTCCAGGCCGATCTCGAGTTGCTCGAGCCCTGTGGTGCGGAAAACCCAGCGCCCGCCGTCGCGCTCCGGGCCCGCGTGGTCTCGGCGCGCGAGGTCACGGGCGGCCACCTGAAGCTCGAGCTCGAGCTCGGGCGCGGCCAGCGTCTCGGCGCCTTCGGTCCGCTGCTGGGGCACCGCGCGGGAGAGCTCGGGACGGAGGTGGCGGTCAGTGGCCGGCTACGCCGCGACGCCTATCGCGGCGGCAACGCCATAGAGCTCAAGCTAGAGCGTTTCTTGTAGCGCCAGAAGCGCTATAGAACCGGCGTATGAGCCTGCCGGTCCTGGCCCTCCTGATCCTCGTGGTCCTCGCCGTGGGCTACCACCTGTACGGTGGGTTCGTCGCGCGTCAGTACCGGCTCGACCCCGCTGCCACCACCCCGGCCCAGCGCGTCAACGACGGCGTCGACTTCGTTCCGACCGAGCCCGTCTACCTGTTGCCGCAGCATTTCTCTGCCATCGCTGCCGCCGGTCCCATCGCCGGCCCGATCCTGGCGGCGCAGCAGTTCGGCTGGCTCCCGTGTGTGCTGTGGATCGCGTTTGGCGTCGTCTTCATCGGTGCCGTGCACGATTTCTCGACGCTGGTTGCGTCCATCCGCCACGACGCCCACTCGATTGCCGAGGTGATCCGGGCGCATCTCGGCCGCGGCGCCTACCTGGCGATCATGTCGTTCATCCTGGTGGCGCTGGTCTACGTGATCCTCGCGTTCACGGACGTCACCGCCTCGACCTTCGTTTCCGGCGACGCCGACACCAAGGGCCTCGGCTTCCGCTTCAATCCGGGCGGCGCCGTGGCGGCCGCTTCGGTCATGTACCTGTCGCTGTCGGTGGTGATGGGGCTGGTGCAGCGCTTCCTCAGCCCACCGCTCTGGCTGCAGACGATCATCTTCGTGCCGCTCACGCTGGTCGCGGTCTGGGGCGGCACCCAGCTCTCCACCGTGCTCGTGCTCGATGGCAAGACCTGGGCGGTGCTGATCCTGGGTTACTGCTTCGTGGCCTCGCTCGTGCCCGTGTGGGCGCTGCTCCAGCCGCGCGGCTACCTCGGCGGCTTCGTGCTCTACATGGCGATCGCGGCCGGCACGATCGGGCTCTTCTTCGGCGGGTTCTCGATCAAGCAGGAGGCCTTCCGCGGCTTCGTCGCACCCGGCGCCACCGGCATGCTGTTCCCCTTCCTCTTCGTCACCATCGCCTGCGGGGCATGCTCGGGCTTCCACGGGCTGGTCTGCTCGGGCACGACGTCCAAGCAGATCGCGCGCGAGGACCACTGCAAGCCGATCGGCTACGGCGCCATGCTGCTGGAGGCGTTCGTCGCGATCATCGCGCTGGCCACGGTGATGATCGCCGCTCCCTCGGAGCTCGCCGGCAAGGCCCCCGGCGCGGTCTACGGCCAGGGCCTCGGGCGCTTCCTGGCGGTGGTCATCGGCGAAGACAACCTGGTCTTCGCCACCACCTTCGGCGCCATGGCGTTCTCGACCTTCGTGTTCGACACGCTCGACGTCTGCACCCGCCTCGGGCGCTACATCCTGCAGGAGCTCCTGGGCTGGAAGGGCCGCGCCGGCGCGGTCGCGACCACGGCCCTGATGTGCTTCGTCCCGCTCGCGCTGGTGATGGTCTCGTCCAGCGGGAGTTACCGCATGTTCTGGACGCTGTTCGGCACCTCCAACCAGCTGCTGGCTGGGCTCTCGCTGATCGCCGTCAGCGTCTGGCTCAAGAACAGCGGCAAGCGCTACTGGTACACGTTCTGGCCGGCGCTGTTCGTGCTCACCATCACGCTCTGGTCGCTGGTGCTGCAGGTTCGCACCGGACTGCTCGGGGCCCACACCCGCGTCGAGATCGTCAACGGCGTGGTCGCGTTCGGGCTCATCTTGCTCGCGGTTGCGCTGCTCTACTTCGCGCAGCGCGCGTTCTTCGCGCGCAAGGCGGCCGAGGGTGCGGTGGCCTGATGGCGGACGAGCCCCTGATCCAGTTCCGCAACGTGAAGAAGGCCTTCGGCACGAAGGTCATCTACACGGATCTCAACCTTTCGATCCAAAAGGGCGAGGTGCTGAGCATCTGCGGCGGCTCGGGCGTGGGCAAGAGCGTGATGCTCAAGATGCTGATCGGCCTGCTGCGCGCCGACTCTGGCGTCATCACCTTCGACGGCGATGACGTGACCAAGATGAAGGAGCGCAAGCTCTCGAACGTGAGGCGGCGGATCGCCATGCTCTTCCAGGGCGCGGCGCTGTTCGACTCGCTCAACGTGCGCGAGAACGTGGCCTACGGCCTGGAAGAGCATTTTCTGCACAAGATGTCGGCTGACGACATCCACGAGCGCGTGGCCTGGGCGCTCGGGCTCGTGGGCCTGCCCGGCATCGAGGAGATGCGCCCGTCCGACCTCTCCGGCGGCATGCGCAAGCGCGTCGGGCTCGCGCGAGCGATCGCGGTCAAGCCCGAGGTGTTACTTTACGACGAGCCCACCACGGGTCTCGACCCGATCAACACCGCGCGGGTCAATCACCTCATCATGGGGCTACAACGAGCGCTCGAGATCACGAGCATCGTCGTCACACATGACATGAAGAGCCTGTTCACCATCAGCGACCGCATCGCCATGGTCCACTCGGGGCGCATCATCTGCACCGGCACGGTGGACGAGTTTCGTGCCACGAGGGATCCGCGAGTCGCCGACTTCATCGAGGGCCGAGCGCCGGTCCAAGAAGACGTCGAAACCCTGCTCAACAGCTGAACAGAGACAGCGTTGATGGAATTCCAGTGTTGCTGCCGTGGCCTTGCGCTCTTCGGCCACGAGCCCAATGACTCACTCCGGCGTGACGAGCGCCGTTCGATGAGGGAAGCTTAGGAACCTCAATGGCCCTGGGCCGCGAAATCAAAGTTGGTGC
>DATLIL010000581.1:0-4306 GCA_035539475.1 Polyangiaceae bacterium | reverse complement strand
GGCGCGAAGTGGCAGAACCTGAGCCTGACAGCCGACAAAACCTACCGCGTGACGTTCGACGCCTGGAGCACGCATTCACGATCGGCACAGAACGTACCGACGCTGTTCTGCGGCGAAAACTACGCGGCGAGCGAGCTCGCGATCGAGCTCAGCGGCGCGCCGGCGCAGGCGATCGTCGCGCCGTGCACCACGCCCAAAGCCTTTTCCCTCGACTTCGCTGTCGGCGCCAGCACGGCTGCGGGCAGCCTGCGCATCGTCAACGGTCCGGCGCTCGAATTCGCCGAGGGCTGGAACGTACAGAACGTGAGGCTGTTCCAGCTCTGACGCGCAGCGCAGCGGTCTAGCCGGCATCCGTGCTACCTTCCGGCGGTGTGGTCGCAGAACGCGATCGCACTCTTGCCATGCCGATGATCGAGTCGAGCATCGAGATCGCCGCAGCCCAGGCCGATCTGTTCGACCTCACCCAGGACTACGGCTCACGTCTCGAATGGGATCCGTTCGTGAGGAGCATGCGCTTCACGGACGGTGCCAGCGCGGCGGGGCTCGGCGTCCGCGTCTGGGTCCGGGCCAAGAGCGGCCTGAGCATGGAGGTCGTGTTCGTCACTTTCGAGCGCCCACGCGCCGTGGCCATGAAGATGGTGGCCGGCCCCCCCTTCTTCAAACATTTCGCCGGAAGCTGGCGCTTCGACGCCCTCGGCCCCGAACGCACGCGCGTGCTCTTCAAATACAACTTCGAAACGCGCTGGGCGCTGCTGCGCCCCGCTTTCAACGCCGTCATCCACCGCGTCTTCTCTCGCGATATCGAGCAGAGGCTCGCGGGGCTGAAAAAGGCCGCGGAGACCAGCGATATCCTGCTGCGCCTGCGCGCCGAACGCCCACGCCAGAGCTAGCTCGAGCTCTCGTCAGGAACGGACGCGCACGGCAGCCAACGTGCGCTTGCGCGCCAGAGCCGAGAGCACGAGGTAGTACTTGCAGCGCTCGACCTGCAGCGTGGTTTCGTGGAGCCCGACGCCCGCGACGTTTCCGCGCGCGCCGAGCGACTGCTCGGCGATCGCCCCGACACGACCGCCTGCGATCGCTCCGTACTGATCGACCATGTGGTCGGCGCACACCGCCTGGTAGGTGAGCCCGGAGCCACTCTCGATGCTCACGTCGAGACTCGACGCACCCGGCTCGAACGGCCCCACCACGTGCGTGGAGCCTGGCGCCAGGAGCAGGTGTTCGTTGACCTGCCACGCCGAGCCGTCGTCGAATGGATGCCGAGGTGTCTCCGCCTGCGCGAGCTTGCCCAGCGTGGCGTCCGACTGGCCCTTCTTGATCTCGTAGGTGAGGGTCACGCCGCCCTGCAAGCCGTCCCGCAGCGCCGAGGCGGCGTCGTGCGAAAATCGCTCGGTGGCCATGCCCTTCACCGGCAGCACGGCGCTCACGAGCGCGCCCCAGGCGTTCGTCCCCTGCACGTCGAGCTTTGCGGCCGGCTTGAGCTCGACCTTGGGCGCCCGAACGGGCTCGAGCCAGAGCGCAAAGAGGCCGGGTGTCGTGCGGCCCCGCGCGCGACCGTCGAACGCCAGGCTCAACGTGAACGGTACCTGCTGCTGCACCGCAAAGCCCTTGCGCTGCTCGTCGAGCCAGTACCAGCCGGGCCCGCTCAATCGAACGCGCAGCTCCCCGGACACCGCCTGAGCGGAGCACGAACGGATCCACCAGCGTCCCGCGAGTAGCGGTGTATCGGGCGAGTCAGCCGTCGCGTGCGCCTCCGGCAGGCCGATGAAGCGATCGATCAGTCCATCGCAGAGCGTGCTGCCGTCATCCGAAATGGGCGCGGACAGCGTCAGCCGCGCGAGCGGCGTCCGTTTGGAGCAAGCTCCCAGCAAAGGCGCCCCAATCAAGACGGCGAGCGCCAGCAATGACGTCCAGCGATACTGCATACGAAAGGCCGATCGTCACGCAGGCGCGAACCGGCCGCTCGCCGAAAGCTGGCACGAGATCGAGACCAGTCAACCCGTGCGGGTTACTTTGTGAACTCAGGCCGTCACGGTAGCAGGTTCGAGCTGCCGTCCGCGTGCTGCGAGTGATCGCCAACCTGCAACGCACATGACGGCAGCACCGAGGCTGGCGACGAGCGCGGCGGCGGTCGTCGTGCTGCTGAGCGTCACTTCCGCCCAGCCGACGAACGCCCCGAACGGCACCATCGCCGCCAGACACACGGCCACGAAGCCTCCAAAGCGGTCAGGCACCGCGATCAAGACAGCCAGCGAGAGAGCCGCCTGCAGCACCAGCTGCGCGCAGATCACGGTCAGGATGGGAACACCCATGGACAGCGCCAGCGCCCCGAGCCCCGTGCCCGCAACGACGGATCCAAGCCAGCCCAGAGCGAACCAGGGTGCATTGTTGACGATTGAATCTCGCATTCGACGGCTCCTTGCCTTTCTGCCCCGCTCCTTCAGCAAGGACCGTTCCGTCTCCAACAACCCAAGAAATCACGGAATTCGTGCGCCCCGGGACCGACCCGGCGCAAGAATTGCGCGCGCCCCTCTCCTGCGCGCAGAGCGTGCGCTCGCCCCGCGTACTCAGCAGGGCAAGCCGTGCAAGGCCGTTCTTTCGTTCAGCGCCGTCGGGCTTGCGCGAAGCCCGCGTCAGCGGGCTGAGCTGGATCAACCTGTGGGTCTTGGCACGAACAGATCGCGATCCGCGAACGAGACGCGGGTCACAAAAAACTGACCGAACAGGCGCGGCTTTCTACAAACGCGCCCGGAAGGCCAGGCGCCATGCGCAGGCACTCCGCAAAACAAAAACGAACGCGAGGCGCCGAGCAAGACTACGACGCCGAGCGGACCACAGCGGCGACCGATTGCGGCTCGGGCTCGGCGGGGTTGGGCGTCTCGGAGCCCGGGATCTTGAGCCAGGAGAAGAAGCGCGCGAGGCAGGCGCGCTGCGCGGGCGGCATGTACTCGAAGTTGCGGCCGCGATCGATGATCTCCCAGAAGTCCTTGCTGACGACGTTCTCGAGCGCGCGTCGGATGCTGGCCAGGCGCTCGGCGGGCTCGTGCTCCATGTCGCGCTGGATCATGCGCGCCTTGCTCTCCTCGCCACGCATCAGGTAGTAGGCAGCGAGCTTGACCTGCGCCTTGCGCACGCCGAGCAGCGCGCTCTCCTGGCTGGAAACGCGCAGGGGCCGATCGAGCTCGAGGAACTGCTTGAGCATGTCGTCCTCGACGGGTGACGACAGCTCGTTGGCGTACTGGCACAGCGTCGAGATGTCGTACGCCACCGTCTCGGTGACGAACGTGATCTTCATATCGAAGCTGACGTGGCCGTAGTAGCTCATGTGCTTGACGCCAGCGAGCGCGGCCTTGGTCTGGCCCTGGCGCAGCATGGCCTCGACCAGCAGGCGGTACTGGTTGAGCACGTTGTAGGCGGTGCGCACGTCGCGCGCGTTGAGCGTGGCGCGCAGGTACGAGTTCATGTAGCGAAAAACGAGCTCGATCAGCTCCTCGTCACTGGCCTGACCCGCGGCCTCGCCGATGTAGCGGGTGTCGATGGCGATCAGGTAGTTGATGTCGCGCATCGGGCCGAGCGCCTCGTTGTAGATGCCGAGGTACTGGCGCATCACCTTCCATTCGACCCAGGTGCGGCGGCGCTCGAGGTCGCCGAGGCTCTCGGGATCCATGGCGACGAAGTCGGGGTTCTCGCGAATGCCGGGGCCGATCTCGAACCAGGCGTCGCTGGCGGTCGGCTTCTTGCGCAGGTACTCGAGGGTGAAATCCTTGAGCGCGTCCACGGCGCCGCTGGCGATGATCTTGTCCTTGCCGGAGATCGAGTTGGAGGTGATGTCGGTGAGCTCCTCCATCGCGCTGAGCGTGGCGGCCTGCGCCTGGGCAGAGTCGCTCACGTCCTTGTGCTGCGAGCCGCGACTGGCGATCTGCACCGCCTCCTTCCTGATCCGTGAAATGATGTTCATCGGCTCGAGGAACCAGAACACGTAACGGAAGTAGGGCGCCATCAAGACGAAACCGCCCGTGGTGGCCAGCAGCATCACGACCAGGGCGATGCGCGGCACGTAGTTCTGCTTGAGCGCCACGCTGAGCCACACGCCGCAGACGCAGGCGATGACGTAGTAGCCCATCACCACCAGGTTGACGCGATCGCGCAAGAACATGCCGGCCACGCCGGTGTAACGGTCGGACGACAGCTGCACGATGATGCTGACGACCGTGATCACGATGCCGAACACGGCCGCGGTCATACCCGCCAGCGAGCTGACGGCGTCCGTGATGCTCTGCGGATCGAAGTCGAAGTAGCTCTTGGC
>DATLIL010000580.1:0-3215 GCA_035539475.1 Polyangiaceae bacterium | reverse complement strand
GCGGCCGAGGTTGATGCTCTTCTCGCGCTGTTCGGCGCGCAGCATGCCGCGGATACGGGCGCGGGCACGGGTCGTGACGCAGAACTCGAGCCAGTCCTTGCTGGGCTGGGCGTGGTTCGAGGTCATGATCTCGATCACGTCGCCGCTCTGCAGCTTGTAGCGCAGCGGCACGATCGCCCCGTTGGCGCGCGCGCCCATGCAGTGCTCGCCGACCTGGGAGTGGATGGCGTAGGCGAAGTCGATCGGCGTCGAACCGCGGGGCAGGACGCGCACCTCGCCCTTGGGCGTGAAGACGTAGACCTCGTCGGGGAAGAGATCGATCTTCACCGACTCCATGAACTCGACGGGGTCCTTGAGGCTCCTCTGGAAGTCGGCGAGCTCGCGCAGCCAGCCGAACTTCTCGGCGTCCTTCGGGTCGACGCCTCCGCCGACGCGCTCCTTGTACTTCCAGTGCGCGGCGATGCCGTGCTCTGCCACGCGGTGCATCTCGTGCGTGCGGATCTGGATCTCGATGCGCTGGCGCCCGGGACCGATCACCGCGGTGTGCAGCGACTGGTACATGTTGGGCTTGGGCAGCGCGATGTAGTCCTTGAAACGCCCGGGGATCGGCGTCCAGCGCGAGTGCATGGCGCCGAGCGCCGCGTAGCAGTCGGAGATGGACTCGACGCAGATCCTGAAGGCCAGGATGTCGTAGACCTGCTCGAACTCCGAGTTCTGCTCCTTCATCTTGCGATGAATCGAGTAGGCGTGTTTGGCGCGGCCGGTGACCTCGGCGGCGAAGCCCTGCTCGGCCAGGCGCGAGACGATCGTGCGGCAAACGCTCTCGATGTAGCGCTCGCGCTCCTTCTTCGTCTTGGTCAGCTTGCCCGAGAGCTCCTTGTACTGCTCGGGCTCCAGGTACTGGAACGAGAGATCCTCGAGCTCGCTCTTGATGCGCTGCATGCCGAGGCGTCCCGCCAGGGGAGCGTAGATCTCGAGCGTCTCCCGCGCGATGCGCTCCTGCGACTCCGGGCTCATGTGCTCGAGCGTGCGCATGTTGTCGAGCCGGTCACAGAGCTTGACCAGGAGGACCCGGAGGTCCTGGGCCATGGCCACGACCATCTTGCGGAAGCTCTCGGCCTGGCGATCGACCCGGGTATTGAAGTTGATCTTGCCGAGCTTCGTGACGCCGTCGACGATGGTCGAAACCTCGCCGCCGAACTCACGCGTCAGGTCCGTGGACGAGACGCGCGTATCTTCCAGCACGTCGTGGAGCAGCCCGGCACAGACGCTGGCCGTGTCGAGCCGGAGCTCGGTGATGATGCCCGCCACGCTCACCGGGTGGACGAAGTACGGGTCGCCGCTCTTGCGGGCCTGACCGCGGTGCGCCCACTCTGAATATTGGTAGGCCTTGCGGATCAGGTCGACGTCCGCCGCTGGGTGATAGCTCTGAACGAGCTCGACGAGGTGATCGACGGCTAACACTAGGTAGGAGGACCTGCGCGCTCAGGGGTGAGTGAGCGCAGGTCAGCACCTAAACTAACACCAGGGCGTGATGACCGCAAAAACCCCGTGGATTTGTGGGGGAACACGCCCTGCTCGCCGCCTGCCGCCCTCGGCGACCGATCCAGTCCCGCTGCAATCGGGGACTCTTTCGCTCGGTCCAGCCCGGCAGGGATCCTGCAGTCAGCCTCGACCATGAACGCCCTGGAGTTACTCAACTCACAGCACGAGGAAGTGAAGGCCCTGTTCGAGGAGATCGAGGAGACCGACGACCCGGAGGACAAGGCCGGGCTCTTCGAGGAGCTCGCTGCCTCGATCGCGGCGCACGCCACGATCGAGGAAAAGATCTTCTATCCGGCGGCTTACGCGAACGCCACAAAGGAGCTCCTCAGCGAGGCAGTCGAGGAGCATCTGGCTGCAAAGCGAATCCTGGCCGACCTGCTCAAGATGTCCGTCGAGGACGGGCAGTTCCACGCCAAGCTCAAGGTTCTCAAGGACGAGCTCGAGCATCACATCGAGGAGGAAGAGGGCGAGCTATTCCCCAAGGTGCGGGAGGAGCTCGACGCCGCGAAGCTCGAGGCACTCGGCGCCCAGATGGAGGATCTGTTCGACAGCGAGCTCGACGACGGAGCGGCCGAGAAGATCCCGCTCGAGCTCGAGCGCGCCGCCTCGATCAAACCCGCCAAGTCCGCCAAGGCGCCCAAGGCGCCCAAAGCCCCCAAGCGCCAGCCAGCCCGGCAGTAGCTCAGGGCGCGGCCAGCGCTTGAAGAATCGCGCCTGGTCGATCACTGATGATGGTGTCGACGCCGAGCTCGGCGAGCTGCCGAGCCTCGGCGTCGTCGTTCACGGTCCAGGTGTTGACCAGCGCGTCGGCCCGGCGCCAGCGCGCCATGCGCTCCGTCGTGATCAGCGTACGCTCGGGATGCACCGCGGCCGCACCGAGCATCCGAAAGAGGATGGCAGAGCGGAAAGCCCGCTGCTTTTCGTGCACCAGCCAGCCCGTGACGAACTCGGGCAGCGCCGTGGCCAGCGCGCGCACCAGCCAGGGATGAAAGCTCGAGAAGAAGATGCGTTCGGGAGCCGCCCGAACCTTCTTCACGTCCCCCGCCACGGCCTGAGCCAGCGCCTTCAAGCTCGGTACGTCGCCCTTGAGCTCGACGTTGACGCGCGCCTCGCGCTCCTCTGCCCAGGCCAGGACGTCGATCAGGACCGGGATGTGCTCACCGCCTCCCGCGTGAGCGGCGTCCACCTCGGCCGCCGAGAGCTCAGCGACCCGCCGCGCGTCGACGCCCTGAGTCACGCGCGCGAGCCCGGTGTCGTGCAGCACGATGGCCCGCCCCGAACGATCGAGCCGCACGTCGAGCTCCACGCCGTCGGCGCCCTCGCTCAGCGCGAGCTCGAAGGCTGCGAGCGTGTTCTCGGGCGCCGCGTGGCGCGCCCCGCGATGGCCGAGCACGAACGGCCGAGCACCGGCGGGGCGCCGTAAGGCGGAGACGGCCGAAGAGTTCTTGCTGGCGCGCATCGGGGCCAGCATACCAAAGTCATTTGGGGACGCGACGGATCAGGCCGCCGACGATCCAGTAGAGGTACTGGTCGTCGATCGCGTAGCCGACGCGGGCGTTGTTCGTCCCGCCTTTTGCGAGCAGCCGCGGCGTGCCTCCCGTGACAGGCATCTTGTGGATGTCCCCACCAAGGTAGATGTTCGTACCGTCGGTGATCACCATCTGCATACC
>DATLIL010000579.1:0-2157 GCA_035539475.1 Polyangiaceae bacterium | reverse complement strand
GAAGTACGCCCCGGCGAGATGGTCGCGATCGTGGGCCCTTCCGGCTGCGGAAAGTCCACGCTGCTCAAGGTCATGCTCGGTCTGGCCAAGCCCGAGGCCGGAGAGGTGTGCGTCGGGGGCACGTCGCTCGACCAGGTGGGCACGCTCGACTTTCGCGACGCCATCGGCGTGGTGATGCAGGACGACCAGCTCGTGTCCGGCTCGATCGCGGACAACATCGCGCTGGGCGCCGTGACTCCAGATCAGCAGCGTCTGGAGCAAGCGGCGAAGATGGCGGCGCTGCTCGACGACGTTCGCGCCATGCCGATGGGCTTCCACACGCTGGTGGGAGACATGGGCACGTCGCTGTCCGGCGGCCAAAAACAGCGCGTTCTGCTGGCTCGCGCGCTGTACAAGCAGCCGCGCTTCCTGTTCCTCGACGAGGCCACCAGCCACCTCGACACGATGAACGAGTCGCTCGTCAACGCGTCGATCCGCGCGCTCGGTCTCACCACGCTGGTCATCGCGCACCGGCCCGAGACCATTCGCATGGCCGATCGCATCATCGTCGTAGAGGCCGGGAAGGCCTTCGAGGTCGAACGCGAAAAGTTCGCGGTCGCTCTGGCTGCGCACCGCTCGCAGGACCGGGCCGCGCTCGGCTGACTCAGGAGCACATCATGTGGACCCTCTTCATCGTACTGACCATCCCTCTCTTCGCCGGCGCCGCCTTCATGCTGCTCCTGTCGGTGTGGCTGCTGCTCCAGCGGCTGCGCCGGGTCGAAGATGTCCCGCTCGCCGCGTATCCCAAGGTGGCGGTGGTCGTGCCGCACTACAACGAGGACGCGCAGCGCTTGCTGCAGGCGCTCACCGCGCTCGAGCGTCAAGATTATCCCGGAATTCTCGAGGTTTTCGCGGTCGACGACGGTTCCACCAACGGGGTGCAACAGGGCCTGCAACTCGGGCTGGCTCGATCGTTTCGCCGCCCGGTCCACTCCATCGTGCTCGACCGCAACAGCGGCTCCAAGGGCAAGGCCATCGACCGAGCGCTCGAGCTGCTGCCAGCAGATGCGGAGGTCCTGGTCATCCTCGACAGCGACACGTTCGTCGAGCCGGAAGGGGTAAGGCGCCTGGTCGAGCGGATGTGGCGAGACGAGCGTTGCGCCGCGGTGTGCGGCTTCATCGTGCCCGCGAACAGCGGAGACGGCTTCCTCGCCCGCCTGCAGTACGCCGAGCACATCGGGATCTATCCCGCGGTCAAGACGGCGCAGGATCGCATCGGGCGAGTCGCGGTCATGGCGGGTGCGTTCGTCGCCCACCGCATGAGCGTGGTGAGGAAGCTGGGCGGGTTCGGCGCGTGGATCGTCGAGGACATCGCCTGGACTTGGGCGGCTCTGGCAGCGGGATATCGCACTGGTTATGCCCCGTCTGCCGTCGCTTACACCTACTGCCCGACCACGCTTTCGGGGCTGCTGCGACAGCGCCGCCGCTGGGCGCGCGGGCGCGTCGAGGCCCTGCGCGCCGCCTTCGCCGTCTCGAAGCTGAAGGCGATCTTGCTCCTGCCCTGGTTCTTGCTGTGGGCGCTCAGCTTGAGCCCGCCGACCTTGTGTCTGATGCCGCTGCTCGCCGTGCACTTCGAGCAGTGGTGGGTGTTCGGGATGATGGCCGGCTCGACCGCGCTCTACCTGGGCATGTTCGAGCTGTACCAACGCACGCTGCCGCGGCAGCTGCGCAAGGCGCTGTCGGAAGTCATCCGCTCGAGCTTCGAGAGCACGCTGCTCGAAGTCCTGATCTGGCGTCCCAACCTGCAAGGCGCGTTCGACGAGGTGTTCGGTCGCCGCAAGGTCTGGATGACGCGCTGACGCGAAGCTGGACAATCCCCATGACTCACTCCCCCGCGACTCAATCTCAGTGGCCCGAACGGAAAAAAGCTGCCGTCGCGCTGACGTTCGACGATTTCAGCCCCGGCCACCGCTCGCTCCTGATTCCAGCCCTCAAGAGGTTCGACCTGCCCGCGACGTTCTTCGTCGTCGCCGCAGATCTGACCAGCCAGGGCCCGCGTGACGATTAACGCCTGCTGAGCGCGCTGATCCACGCTGGGCACGAAATCGGCAACCACTCGCGCACCCATCGCGACCTCACCACGCTCGACGACCAAGAGCTGATCGAGGAGACGTGCGG
>DATLIL010000578.1:0-9589 GCA_035539475.1 Polyangiaceae bacterium | reverse complement strand
GGGGGAGCGGTGGGCAGCCGCCGGCCGGCGCAGCGGCTGGCAGCGGCGGTACCCCAGTCGGCCCGAGCGCGACCGCGCCTGCCATCGCGACCACGCCCGTCTCATCGCCCAGCTGTGTCGTCCCCCTGCCGGACGAAGCCTTGCCGCAGGCGACTCCGGCCGCGAACTGCCCCGCCGAGCCCGCCACGAGTCCACCCGAGCTCGGGCGCGGCTACATCACCTTCGTCGAGGCTCCGGGGACGCCGCGCGTCGGGGTCGAGATCGCCGACAGCAACAGCGAGCGTGAGCGCGGGCTGATGTACCGCACGAGCATGCCGGAGGATCAGGGCATGCTCTTCAGCTGGGCCGACGAGCGCGTGCGCACCTTCTGGATGCACAACACCTGCCTGCCGCTCGACATGCTGTTCATCGACAAGCAAGGCTTCATCGCCGGGATCGTCGAGCAGGTGCCGGTGCTGAACGACGCGCCGCGCTCGGTGGCCTGCCCCGTGGCTCACGTGCTCGAGCTGAACGCGGGATACGCGCGCTCCCACGGTCTGAAGCCCGGCACCCGGGTCACGTTCGAGTGAAGATTCGCTCCTCGACGGGGATCCACGGCACAATTTTCGGCCGGCTGGCGCGCTAGCCGGGCGCCCGCTATCCTGCGCTGGGATGTCCTCCGGCGGGAAGTGGTCACGGGTGCTGCTGGTCACCTCGAGCTTACTCCCCCTCTGTCTGGCCTACGCCTGCGGAGGCATGACGAGCTCGAGCGACGATGACGGGCGCGGCGGAAAGATCACCCAGCCGGATGGCGGCAAAACGCCTCCGTCAGACGGCGGAGAGGGCGGCACCGGCAACGTTGGCGTCGACGCGGGCATCGACGCCGAACCCGATGCCGAGCCCCCGCCTGATGCCTCGACGGGCGGCACCGACGCGGGGCCCGACGTGTACGAGGATCCTGGCTGTCCGGACGTTCCACCACCACCGGCCGTGATCGAGTGCGACGTGTTCAGCGAGCCGAGCGGCTGCGGCCCGGGCCTGGGCTGTTACCCGTACGTGGATCACCCGTACGGCGAGGGCTGCGATCTGCAATCGTTCGGCGCCGTCTGCATCCCGGTGGGCAGCGGTGTGCAGGGCAGCGAATGCGACAACGACTCCGACGGCTGCGCCGCTGGCTACGCCTGCGTCGTCGGCGCACAGTCCGGCAAGCGCTGCGTCAAGATCTGCGATCTCAACGCCCCCAACAGCTGTGGCGACGGCCTCATCTGCGGCGAGACCGACGTGGAGGGCGTGGGAGTATGCGTCTAGGCTGGCCGGGGCGAGCAGCGCTCTCGTCCTGCTCGCTGCTCCTGGCCTACGCCTGCGGAGCGCGCACCGAGCTGAAGCCGGGCAAGGTCCTGGCCGAAGGCGGCGCCGGGGGCGAGCCCGCGGCAAGTGCCGGTGAGCCCGGCGTCCCGGAGCCCGAATGTCAGACCTCGCTCGATTGCCCGAGCGATGACCTCTGCGCGCGCCCGGGCTGCGTCGAAGGGCAGTGCGTCATGCTCGCGCCGGTCGACTGCAGCGACGACGATCCCTGCACCAAGGACAGCTGCGACCCGACGACCGGCGCCTGCCTGCACGACGCGCCGGTCGACGCTGACGGCGATGGTTTCGACGCCGTCACCACGGATGTAGCGGGCTGCGGAGACGACTGCAACGACAACGACGCAGCGATCCATCCGCTGGCGACCGAGCTCTGCGACGGCGAGGACAACGACTGCGACGGCACGGTCGATGACGGTACCACCATCAGCTATGCGGGCTTCGAGCCGGTGCGCGTCTCGTCGCTCGAGCTCGAGCGCGCCGCACGCGGCGGCTTTGCGCGCAGCGGCGCTACGCTGGGCGTGAACTACACGGGGCTGTCCGGCTCGCGCTGGCGCAGCTACTTCGCGGAGATCGACCCGAGCGGACTTCAGCTCGGCGAGACCAGGCTGGTCAACGACATCAACGCCGACACCTACGCGGGGCTGCTCGCCTGGACGGGCGAAGCTCACGCTACGGTCTGGACGGACGCGCGCCAGGACGGCAACTACGAAATCTACTTCAACCGCCTGACGCCGCAGGGCGAGAAGCTCGACGCCGACCTGCGCGTGACCGACGCCCCGGATTTCTCGCTACACCCCGCGCTCCTCACGCTGGGCGAGGACGTCCTGGTCGCCTGGGACGATCGCCGCTGGGAGGATATCGGCGGCGCCAAGGCACAGATCTACGGCGTCCGCATCGGCGCCGGCGGCATCGTCTCGCCCGAGCAGACGCTGACGGCGGATAACGAGGAGGCCGAGTACCCGGTGCTGGCCGCCTCGAAGACGAGGCTCGGCATGGCCTACACCGTGCTCGACGAGCTCGGCACGGTCCACGGCCGCTTCAAGACGTTCGACCACCAGTTCTCCTTGGCCAGCGACGCGCTCGACTTCGCCAGCGCGGAGGCGCAGGAGCCGAGCATCGCACTGGTCGGTGACTTTTTCGTCGTGACCTGGCAGACCTACGCAGTCGGCCCCGGCCCCGCGATCATGGGCGCCGTGTATTCGCAAGAAGGGGCGGTCATCATCAACCCGCACGCGCTCACGAACGGCGCGGCCCACGCGCGTTCGCACACCTTGCTTTCGCTCGGCGATCGCTTCGTCCTGGTCTGGGCCGACGATCTCGACGGCAACTACGAGCTCTACTCGCAGGTCATGGATGCCCAGCTCAACGTGCTGCGCACGCGCGAGCGCATCACCTTCGATCCGGCGGACTCGCTCTCGCCGGCAGCGCTGGTCACCAGTGGCGGCGGCATCGGCATCCTGTTCGACGACTGGCGTAGCGGGCCGCGTCAGGTCTACTACACGCGGCTCGAGTGCAACTCGCCCTGAGCGCTCACTCGGCAGCCCCGATGATGCCCTCGACGGCCGAGACGAGCTCGCGAAAGTCGTAGGGCTTCTCGAGAAAGCCGGCGAAGTGCTCGGCTCCCGCGTCGGCCATGTACCCGCTCGAGAGCAGCGCCGGCACCTCGCTGCCACCTTCTCGGATCAGCCGCATCGCCTCGACACCGCCCATCTGCGGCATGGTCAGATCCATGACGATGAGCCGCACCTCGGCCTGGTGCTCCTGGAACACGCGCACGCCTTCCACCCCGTTGCGCGCGCTGAGCACGCGGTAGCCGCGGGCGGCGAGCGCTCGACGCGCCAGCGACTGCACGCCGTCGTCGTCGTCGACCACGAGGATGGTGCCGCGATCGCCCCTGGCCTGCGCCGAGTGTGCCGAGGTCCTGACCGGGAGCAGGACCTGAACCTCGGTGCCGACCCCGTCCTGGCTGTCGATGCGGATCGCCCCGCCGTGACTGCGCACGATGCCGAGCACCGCCGCCATGCCCAGACCGCGCCCCTTGAACTTGGTGGTGAAGAACGGATCGAAGACGCGAAGCCGCGTTTCCTCGTTCATGCCGCAGCCCGTGTCCTTGACGGCGAGACGCAGGAACGTCCCTGCCTTGGCGGCGTGGCTGGTCTGCTGCTCGAGCTCCTCGGCCGAGACGTAACGCTGCTCGACAGCGATCACGACGCGCCCTGTGCGCTCGCCGATCGACTCGGCGGCGTTGGTGATCAAATTCATGACCACCTGGCGGATCTGGGTCGCGTCGGCCTCGATCGCGGGCAGGCCTTCCTGAAACTGGTAGTGCAGCTCCACGCGCTTGGGGATCAACGCCGAGAGGAGCTTGGCCATCTCGCGCACGACCTCCGGCACGTCCAGGATTTGCACCCTGACCTTGCCCTGGCCCGAGTAGTCCAGCATCTGCCTGGTCAGATCCGCAGCTCGACGGGCGCCGAGCTCGATCTCGTCGAGCAGCGGACCGAAACGCGGATCGGCGCCGGCGATGCTCTTGGCGAAAGAAGCGTTGCCCAGGATGGTGACCAGGAGGTTGTTGAAGTCGTGGGCAATGCCGCCGGTGAGCACGCCCAGGCTCTCGAGCTTCTGCGTGTGCCTGAGCTTGTCCTCGAAGCGCTTGCGCTCGGTGATGTCGAAGACGGTGACGACGGCGCCGGTGATTTCCTGTGTCTCCGGGTCGCGCAGCGCCACGGCGCGGTACACCGCCCAGCACACGTCGCCGTTCGGCCGCCGGAGGCCCAGCGTCAGCGCCGGCTGCGGATTGCCCGTCTGCATCGCCTTGGTGACGGGATAGTCCGCCGCGGTAGCCGGCCTGCCGTCCTCGAAGATGGTCTCGGGCTCCCAGTCCCGCACGTAACGGCGGGTGAGCTCGTCGTAGCCGAGCCCCAGGATGCGCAGCGCCTCGGCGTTGGCGCTGACGATCGCGCCTTCTTTCGAGACCTGCACCACTCCCCCCGGCAGGAGCTCGATCAGCCGCTCGTTCAGCTCCTTGCTGGCGCTGAGCAGAGCCTCGGCCCGCTTGCGTTCGGCGATGTCGCGCTCGAGGCGCTCGTTGATCTGCGACAGCTCGTGCGTGCGCTGCTGCACGCGACGCTCGAGCTCGAGGTTCAGGCGCAGGAGCTGCTTGTCGGTGCGCTTGGCGAAGAAACCCGGGATCTGATAGCCGACCATGCGCGGCGCGAGCTCCGGGTGCTGCTCGGCGTAGCGCACGATGCGCTCCTCGATGCGGCTCGGCGGGGCCATGATGAAGCGACAGGCTTCGTCACCCTTGGCCCGGCACAGGATCTCGACAGCGACCAGCGGCACGCCGAAGCTGTGCTCGCACCAGCCCGACGAATAGCCGGCGTTCATCACGCAGACCGGATGGCTGGTCTTCTTGTTGGCGGTGAGCCAGGAGTCGGACTCGAACGAGTAGGGGTGATCGTACAGCAGGTAGTAGTCGTCGTTCGGCGCCGGACTGCTGTCGCCCGAAATGTCGACGAAGGCCCAGCCGGCGTGGGCGAAATGCACGGGCCCCGCGGAGAGCCGCGCGATCGGATCGGTCACCTCCATGCGCTCGGCGAAGGTCTTGGCGTCGGCCAGCCCCATGGCGTGCGCGATGTCGAAGAGCAGGCTGTGCGCCACGTCGAGCGCTTCGTCCTCCTCGCCGTAGAGTCGCTGCACCATCTCGTGGAACTCGACGGACATCGACGCGGCGCGCACGAGCACGTAGCGCTGGCCACATATTTCGACCGTGCCCCGCTCCGGCGTCGCCCGCTGATCGGCGAAGTAGCGGTTGACGTAGGTCTGAGCCAGCTCGAACAGCGGCGTCAGCTTCTCGGGAACTCGAACGGTCTTGAGCATCGGTCGTTCGGCCCCCTACCCTAGCTCAATTCGGTCTGACGATGGCCTCGGCCGTGCTCGGATCCATGAAGCGATCGAGGATCACGATCTTCTGCCAGATGGCTCGAGACAAGCCGACGGTCAGATCCTCGACGGCGCTGGCGGCGTCGACCGTGACGGGATCGGCGAAGTTCTGGACGTAAATACCTGCCACTTTGCTGATCAGTGCCAGCATCTCGCTCGAGTAGTCGAGGTAACGAACGAGCTCGAACGGGGTCATGGTCCGCACGGGCGACGAGGCGGTGTTCGGGCCGCCGGAGAGCACGCGCTCGGGATCCTTGGTCAGCTGGTGCATGTCGACGATGTGCGCCAGCGAACGCAAGACGTGCAGCGCGGCCAGCGCTCGCCGCCGCTTCTGTCGCACCTCCAGGCTGACCAGAAAATAGATGCCGATACCGAAGAACACGACGTCGTTGATCAGGGCCTCGAGCCCCTGCACCAGGTCCGACCAGGCCCCAGCCTTGAGCTCGACCTTGACCTGCAACCCCAGCGCGACGAGCACGACCACGAGCAGGGCGACGGTGAGCCCGACGGCGCCGCGCAGCGGCCAGTTGGGTCGTGCCATCCACTCGGACAGGGCCGCAGCCTCTCGCGTCACACCCTCGAGCTCGGCAGCCACTCGTCCCAGGCCCGAGCTAGGAAAGCGCTCTTCCACACGCCGGCGCAGCTTGGCCGCCGTGTCGATGACGTGCGCGGGATCGAGCTCGCGGTACACGGCTAGTCTTCCTGGTACAGGATGCGCTGCGAGTTGTCCTGGTAGTAATAGCGGCTGTACTCGCGGCGGTTGAAGCTGAGCGCGCCGAAGCAGTTCCAGGCCACCGCCCAGACCGCGGCGCAGCGAAACAGCCAGCCGAAGGGGCGCGCGCCGACGGCGAGCAGCGCGAACAGAAAGACCGCGTAGTCGTTGGAGAAGCGGTAGCCGAACTGAACCCAGCCCGTGTTCTGGTAGAGCAGCGTGGGCAGGGCCACGCAGGCGACCGTGATCCAGAGCGCGTGGTGCGGCGGCTTCGTGCTCTTCGGCCAGAGCAGCCAGAGGTAGAGCGGAGTCGTGAACCACAGCGCCAGGCCGTGAGCGTTGATCTGAAACGGCGTGCCCGGCCGCGGATCGCCGAGGTAGGGCAGGCTGGTCAGCATCACGCCCAGGTTGCGCGCCAGGTAATGGTAGGAAAAGAGTCCCCACTTCTCGATGCGCGCGGCCCAGGCCACGTCGAGGTAGCGGTAGCCGACCTCGAACGGATCGTCGAAGCGCGCCGCGTTGTGCCACATGCAGAGCGCGACGACGGCCGCGATCGGCAGTGCGAACAGCGCGAGCGCGCGCGCGAGCTTGAGCGGGTCGATGGCGCGCAGCGAGGCGATGGGAGCGTCCAGCACGCAGGGCGCGCCTGCGCGCTGACACTTGCGCGCGGCCTCCAGCACGAACAGCGGAAAGGCAAAGACGAGCGGTGTGCGCGTGGCGAAGCCGAGCCCGAGCATCAGTCCGGCCAGCAGCGGACGCTCTGCGTCGAGTGCAAAGAGCAGGTAGAACGCTGCCAGGGCTGCCCCCACCACGTGGGCCGCGTACCAGACGGTGCCCTGCACGGCGCTGAAGAAGTAGACGCTGCCGAAGGCGAACAACAGCGACAGCATCCAGTTGTCGGTCTCGCTGCGCGGATTGCGCCCACTGCGGCGAAGCTTCTCGAGCGCCAGGAAGAGTACGGCGGGAGCCAAGCCTGCGAGCCAGAGAAAGAACTGGCCGTCCTGCACGCTGCCGGCACCACCCGCGAGCGCAACGAGCGGCAGCAAGAGCACAGCGGGAAACGGCGGAAACGGCGCGTACCACCTGCCCTCGTAGCGAGCGAAGTCGTTGTTGAACGTGTACGCGGGAGGCCTGGAGCCGAGGTCGAGCTGGCCGTGAATCCAGCTCTGCGCCGTCAACGCGAAGTGATTGTACGGAGTGTGCTCGGTCAGCGTTTCGCGGGCGGCACAGGCGAAGAAGACTGCCGTGGCCACGACGTAGATGGCGGCGGCGACGAGCAGCCTGCGTTTTCGCCCCTCTGCCGGCAACCGAGCCATTCGTTTCGGCGCGACGGTAACACGTTTGCGATAGCCGACCTCTGGCGCTACGTTCCCGGGCCCGTGATACGCCCCGAGTTCGCCATCGCCGTCGCTGACCTGGAAAATGGGCCCAAAGTCGTCGACTTCACCATTTCCGAGGCCTGGCTGCGTACGGCGCTCGAAGGCACTCAGGCTGAACCAAAGGGGCACGGCCGCCTGCACGCCGAGCTCTCCAAGAACGGGCGTGAGGTGCTGGTGCGGGGCAAGGCGGAGGTCTCGATCACGATGCCCTGCGTCGTGACGATGGATCCCCTCTCCTTCGAGCTCCGGCCCGAGATCCTTTTGCTGCTGGGACCCGGACCTGCCACGGCGCCGGTCCCGAAGACCAAGGCCTCGGCCAAGACCCCGGCCGCAACGGCGTCCTCCTCGCCGGCCAAGAAGAAAAAGTCGAAAAAGTGGGGAGATGAGCCCGAGCTCAGCGACAACGAGGCGGGGCGGGACACCTTTTCGGGGGACCTGGTGGTGCTGGACGACTTCGTCCGCGAGTTCATTCTGCTCGAACTGCCGATGTACCCACGTCGTTCGGACTTGCCTTCGCCGGGGGATGCCGCTAGTCCTCCGGCCCCCGAGCCCGCGGGTAGCGCGGCGATCGACCCAAGACTCCAGCCGCTGGCGGAAATCGCGCAGCGGTTAGCAAGCAAGAAAGCGAAGGAATAGCCGTGGCCGTACCGAAGCGCCGCCTGAGCGCCAGCAAACGCAACATGCGCCGTGCCAATCACGACAAGGTGACCGCACCCAACATCGTGCCGTGCGCAAACTGCTCGGCTCCGATGGTTCCGCACCGCGTGTGTCCGTCCTGCGGGCACTACAAGGGCAAGCCCGTCACCAAGATCGACAAGTAGACGCGGGATCCGACGCCCCGCGTCATGCTAGGGATTTGTTCGGCGCATGTGGTTTAACCATTTGCGCCGAACTCCTTTCGGCTAGGATCGACAGCCTCATGAGCCACGGGCCGCGGAGCCGAATCGTGGGAACCGGTGCGTATGCCCCGCAGCGGATCCTTACGAACCTCGACCTCGAAAAGATGGTCGACACCTCGGACGATTGGATCCGCGAGCGCACGGGCATCCGTGAGCGGCGGATCGCACGCGAGGACGAGACCACGAGCGACATGGCGCTCGCGGCCTCCCGTCGCGCGCTGGAGATGGCAGGGATAGGTCCCACCGACCTCGACATGAGCATCGTCGGGACGGTGACCCCAGATCTGCCGATGCCTGCCTGCGCCGCCTTCTTGCAGAAGAAGCTCGGCGCCGGTCCCGTACCCGCCTTCGACCTGTCGGCGGCCTGCGCGGGATTCCTCTACGGCCTCTCGATCGGCGACCAGTTCATCCGCACCGGCATGATGAAGCACGTGCTGGTGGTCGGCGTGGAGCTCCTGAGCCGGATCTTGAACTGGCAGGACCGCACGACCTGCGTGCTGTTCGGCGACGGCGCCGGCGCGGTGGTGCTCGGGCCCGCTCAGGACGACGGCCGCGGCGTGCTCTCGACCAGGCTCTACACCGACTCGACGCTCAGCGAGTCGCTCTGCATCCCTGCCGGCGGCTCGAAGGAACGCCTGACCCCGCAGGCCCTGGCGGAAAACCGCGACAAGGTCTTCATGATCGGCGGCGACATCTTCAAGGTCGCGGTCAAGAACCTCACGGCTGCCTCGCGCTCGGCGCTCGCCGACGCGCACATCGAGCCCTCCTCGGTGCGCTGGGTCGTGCCGCACCAGGCCAACCTGCGCATCATCTCGCAAGTCTCGCAGCGCCTCGACATCCCGCTCGAGCGCTTCGTGCTCAACATCGAGCGCTACGGCAACACGTCGAGCGCCTCGATCCCACTCGCGCTGGACGAAGGCGTGCGAGATGGTCGCATCAAGCCAGGCGAGACTGTCTTGATGTGCGCGCTGGGTGCCGGGATCTCGTGGGCCAGTGCGCTCGTGCGCATGTAGGCCCGCTGCGCGGGCCTACATGCTGGTTTGTGTTTTCGGGCTTCGCCCGTGCTCGGCCCCTTGCGAGGCCCGCTACGCGGGCCTCGCGTTTGTTTTTGATTTTGCGTTTCGGCTGCGCACAGCGCTTGGCCTTCCGAGCGTACTGGTGAACAGCCGGCGCCTGTTCGGTCAGTTTGTCGTGACTCGCGTCTCGGTAGGCGATCGTGATCTGTCCTTCCAAGATCCCCGAGGTCTTGTCGGCTCGGCCGCTGACGCGGCCTCGCACACGCTGCAACGGCGCTTCCGCTCTGTTCGTGTTGC
>DATLIL010000577.1:0-2104 GCA_035539475.1 Polyangiaceae bacterium | reverse complement strand
GCTTTCGAGTGGGCGAGGGCGTCACCGAAGTCGAGGTCGCCCAGGCGCTGCTCGACTTCGAAGCCCCCGCCAGCTGCGGCGACACACCGGAGCGCCGCATCACGTTCGCGCTGGTCTAGTCAGCCGTAAGAGGAAGGGGATGCCTCATGCCCTGGCACGTGCCAGGGCGACGAAAGCAGTCGGAGGTCATCCCCATGAGCAAGCGTAAATACCGAGCAACCAAAATCCAAGACGTCGACCGCGCCAAGCTGAAGGCCGAGCTCGAGACCAGCCGGATCGTTGTGGCGATCGATGTGGCGAAGGAGGACTTCTACGCCGCGATCGTCGACGAAAAGGGCCGTACCCACGAGATCGTGAAGTGGGTTCATCCGACGGAGTCGCGGTGCTTCCTCGACTTCGTCCAGGGACTCGGCGCGGGCGTCGAAGTCGTGATGGAACCGAGCGGTGTGTACGGCGATGCCATCCGCGCCGCACTCGACGGAGCCGGAGTCGCCGTGTTCCGCGTCAATCCCAAGCGGGTCCACGACGCGGCGGAGGTCTACGACGGAGTGCCGAGCCTGCATGACGCGAAGGCGGCCACGCTGATCGCTACGCTGCACCTCGCAGGCGCGAGCGAGCCATGGCCGCTCGAGCCCGAGCACCAGCGCCGGTTGGCGGCGGTGCTGAAGATCTTGGAGGTCCACGAGAAGGAGATCCGGCGCAATCTCAATCGGCTGGAAGGTCTCTTGGCTCGGCACTGGCCTGGCGCCTCGTCGATCATGGCGCTCGACTCCGCGACGATGCTCGAAGTCCTGATCGAGTTCGGTGGCCCAGCGGCGGTGGTCAGCCGTGAGGCAGATGCCCGCGAGATCATGGGCAAGGTCGGCGGTCGCTTCCTGGCTCAGGAAAAGATCGACGCGTTGATCGACTCGGCCCAGTGGACCTTGGGCGTCCCTCAGCTCGAGGAGGAGCTGCAGCTCGTCCGCGAGGTCGCGTCCGAGGCCCGGCGTCACCAGAAGATCTCAAAGCGGATTCGGGCTCAGGTCGAGAAGCTCGCGCTCGCCGAAGGCTCAGCGACCGAGGTCATGGCGCCGGTCGTCGGGAAGACCACCTCGGCGGTGCTCGTCGCGGGTGTCGGAGATCCGAGCAAGTACGACTGTCCCAGCGCCTACGTCAAAGCGCTCGGGCTCAACCTCAAGGAGAAGAGCTCCGGCAAACAAAAAGGCGGGCTGCACATCACCAAGCGTGGGCCGGGTGTCGCCCGCTTGTTCCTCTACCTCGCCGTGCTGCGCCTGATCCAACGCGATCATATCGCGCGAGCCTGGTACGCCAAGAAGGTCGCGCGCGACGGCGGGAAAAATAAGCAGAAGGCTTTGATCGCCCTCATGCGAAAACTGGCCAGCGCCTTGTGGCATGTCGCTCGTGGAGCGGTCTTCGACAGCTCCCAACTCTTCGACACCGCGCGGCTTCGTCTGGCCCCAACCAACAACGAGGTCTCGCAGCCGAGCACATGACGAATTCCACTCGATGACACCGGTCCGACGGAGGACCTCCCACTGCCTGCTCAGGCTCCTGATAAGAGGTCCGAACTCTAGTCCTGAGGCCTCCTGAGGACGACTTACCGGCGCAATACTCCACGTGGCTGATCTGATGCCGCCCTGAGCGGACATCCAATGCCTGAGAGCTTCGGCTACCCGGTTGGTCAACCTCCGGTCCGGTCCGTCATCAGTTTCCCCCCACTCCCCGCAGGATCTTCCCGCGCTGGGGCGGCTTCCTCGCCCACGCTAGAATTCGTGCGCCCGAAAACCCAGCATCCCCGCTGCTTCCGCGCTTCGTCAACGATCACTTGCGCGTTATGAGAGCAGGCCGGGGAAAAGCTCGCGTGCATGCAGAACGCCGTCAGCGGACTGCATAGCAAGGCGCGAGGAGGGAGTGTATCGGGCATACTCGACTGACGAGCAACACAGCTATGCAGTTCGGGGGCGGTGTTATGCATGCGCGCGAGCTTTTCCCCGGCCTGCTAGTACCCCGCCGCAGTGATTTTGATGGTTTGAGGCGCAGGACCCTGGCGCGAAGCGAGGAGGGAGTGTGTCGGGCACACTCGACTGACGAGCGACAAAGCCAG
>DATLIL010000576.1:0-3386 GCA_035539475.1 Polyangiaceae bacterium | reverse complement strand
CTGCACGGCGGTCAGCGGCTCCACGCACGGCGGCCGCGCCGCTTGCCAGGGCGCTGGCCCCTGCGGGGCGACTTGCGACGGCAGCTCCCGTGACAGCTGCGAGTTCCCCGGGGCGACCACCAGCTGCGGTCCGGCCTTCTGCGCCAACGGAGCTCGCTCCGACGGGCAGCTCTGCGACGGCGCGGGCACCTGCACCCAGGGCCAGGTCGAGCAGTGCCTCTCGCAGACCTGCGACGGCACGGCCTGCGGCACGAGCTGCGAGACCGACGCCGACTGCACTGGGGAAAATCGCTGCCGGGACGGCGTGTGCGAGCCCGACCCGCTGATCGACGCCGTCGACGAGGGCAGCTGTGGTTGCCGCGTTCCGGGGCGCCCGGCGGACGGCGGCCTGTTGCTACTGGCCGGCCTGTTCGCCTCGTCGCTGCTCGCGCGGCGACGGCAGCGGGCTTCCGTAAGCCGTTCTTGAAGCGGCGCCGAAGCCGCTAAGTTTCTATTTTTCCGCGACTGCGCTCAAATGAGCGCGAACACCATGCGGCGACACGAGCGGAGCAGTCTGCGCAGAACGGTCCTCGGCTGCGCTTCGGCAATCGCGCTCCTGTCCGTGGCCTGCCCGGCCGCCGCGCAGAGCGCCCTCGATCAGAGCTTCAGCGAGGGCTTCTCGCTGCTGCGCTTCGATCCCGCGCCGGCCGGCGATCGCTTCTTCGCCGTCAGCGACGCCAGCGCCAGCGACGCCGAGGAGATGTTCCGCGCCATGCTGCTCGGGCACTACACGCTCAAGCCGACGCTCGTTCGCGTCGACGCGGACACGGGCGAGCGGCGCGAGATCGTCTCGAGCCAGCTCTACGGCCACCTCGATCTGTCGATGGTGCCGGCGTCGTGGTTGCTCCTGAACGTCGATGTGCCGGTGGCGCTGGTGCAGTCGGGTGAGGGACCCGCGGCGCCCGACAGCCCCGCGTTCGGCGACGTGCGCCTCACGGCCCGCGCGCGCGTGGTCGGCAGCGAGCATGCGCCGTTCTCGTTCGCTCCCGCGGTCGACCTCTGGGTGCCGACCGGCAGCGAGGACAACCTGACCGGCGACGGCAGCGTCCGCGTGCAGCCCAAGCTCGTCGCCAGCGGTCGCGCCGGTGCCTTCATCTACGCCGTGAACGCAGGCTTTCTCGTGCGCGAATACCTCGACACCGGCTCGCTCGAGGTCGGAAACTCGCTGACGTTCGGCGCCGGCGCCGGCGTTCTCTTGCTGGACGACGTGCTCCAGGTCGGTGGCGAGCTTCACGGCGGCGGATTTCTCGCCTCCGAGCGTGATGACAACTTCGCCTCCAGCACCTCGCCGCTCGAGGCGCTGTTCGGGGTCAAGCTGCGCGCCTCGGACATGGTCTTCGGCGGCGGCATCGGTCCGGGTCTGTCGGACGCACCTGGCTCGGCTCCGCGTGTGGTGCTGAGCATCGCCTACGCGCCGGCCACGCCTTATCAGGCCCCGAGCGCCGAGCCCGCTCCGGAGCAGCCGCCGACCGAAGCCGCTCCGACCGAACCCGGCGAAGCTCCGCTGGCGCAGCCGGCCGATGCCGACGGTGACGGCGTTCCGGACAGCTCCGACAACTGTCCCAACGAAGCGGGGCAACAGAACGCCGTGCCGAGCCTCAACGGTTGCCCGGCGCCCGTCGAGACGAGCAAGAGCGATCGCGACGGCGACGGCATCGCCGACGAGAGCGACGCCTGTCCCGATCAGTCTGGTGCGAGCTCGGCCGACTCGAGCCGCAACGGCTGCCCCGAAGGACCGCTCGACACCGACGGCGACGGCATCCCCGACGACAAGGACACCTGCCCGCGCGAGGCCGCCTCGCAGGCGGACGGCGGGGCGAAGAACGGCTGCCCCGGTGACGGACCCGCCGAGGCGACGTACGCAGGCTTCCGCCCGGCACCGAACGGCGGCGCGACGGTGTTCGTGCAACTGACCGACGCTGTGAAGATCGAGCCCAGCGCGGGTAAGGCTGAGGTGAGCTACCTGATGAAGGGCACCAAGGTCGGGATCCGTAACAACCGTAACCCGCTCCTCGCTGCCGAGTTCGGCTCCGCGGTGTCACGCGCCCAGCTCGTGCCGGAAAAGGACGGCGTTCGCCTGGTGCTGAACCTGAAGGCGGACGTGAAAACGACCCACCGCCTGGTCCGGCTAGGTAAGGGCGCGGTGCTCGAAGTGAGCGTTCCGCCGCTGCCTGCGGCTCCTGCCGGCAACTGACACGCTCACCCAAAAGTGTGCCCGGGTGTGCGAGGGTGGGTGAGACCGCTCCTTGCCGGCTCGCGTCAGTGACGATAGCCTCGGGCCAGTATGTTCTGTTTGGAGCTTGAGCCATGAGCCAGTGGGGAACTGGCACCGTGATCATGAACCGCTACCAGCTCGAGTCGATGCTCGGGCAGGGCGGGATGGGTTCGGTCTGGAAGGCCGAGCACCTGCAGCTGAAGTCGCCGGTCGCGATCAAGATGCTCGACCCGGCGATCGCGAACAACGAGCAGATGCTGGCGAGGTTCCTGCGCGAGGCTCAGGCCTGTGCGTCCTTGCGCAGTCCGCACGTGGTTCAAATTTTTGATTATGGCGTTGATGACGGCACCGCCTTCATCGCCATGGAGATGCTGAACGGCGAGTCGCTGAGCGATCGCATCGCGCGGCTCGGGCGTATGCCCGCCGACGAGGTCATCCGTTTCCTCGGGGAGGTCCTGCGTGCCATCGGCAAGGCTCACGAGGCCGGCATCGTCCACCGCGACCTCAAGCCGGACAACGTCTTCATCTGCCGCGACGATCCCGAGTTCGCCAAGGTGCTCGACTTCGGCGTCGCCAAGATCACGAACAAGGAGCTCGGCTCGTCCGGCGGCAAGACGCAGACCGGCATGATGATCGGCACTCCGTACTACATGAGTCCGGAGCAGACCCAGGCCAAGGACGTCGATCACCGCGCCGATCTCTGGGGCATCGCCATCATCGCCTACGAATGCCTGACGGGGCAGCGGCCCTTCAGCGGCGAGTCGTTCGGCGAGCTCGTGATCGCCATCTGCACCAGCCCGGTTCCGCTGCCGTCCAAGCTCGCGACGGTGCCGCCCGGTTTCGACGAGTGGTTCATTCGCGCTACCCAGCGCGACAAGAGCCGGCGCTTTCAGAGCGCAAGGGAGATGGCCGAGGAGCTCGCCAAGCTCGGCGGTATGAGCTTGGGCCCGCGCCCAGCGTTCGTGTCCGGCGCGATGCCGGCGTCAGCACCGTGCCGACGAGGCGCGCCAACTCGCCGCTGCCCGTGGCGGCCGCATCGGCTGCCGTCCCCATGGTGGCGTCACGTACGGACGACCTGCAGCTCACCACCGGGCAGCGCGCCGTGGTTTCGAGCGGTACGCCGCCCGCCCCC
>DATLIL010000575.1:0-4209 GCA_035539475.1 Polyangiaceae bacterium | reverse complement strand
GGCCGAGCACGGGCCGCCGCAATCGACGCCGGTCTCACCCTGGTTCTGGATGCCGTCGCTGCACGAGGCGCTGCCGCCGCCGCTGTTCACCTTGAGCCAGTTCAGGTTCTGAGCCGCGCTCGTGAACTTGATGCGCAGCGTGCGCAGGCCGGCGGTCATGCTGAAAGAGGCAGTCGAGAAGTCCTGCCAGTTCTGCCAGCCGCCCGACGCCGTCATGGTCTTGGTGGTCTTGCTCGCGCCGTCGACCAGGATCTCGTAGCTGGCCGCGCCGGTGGTCGCGCTGCGCGACGTGACGAAGTAGTTACCGGTGGTCGGGACCTGGATCTTCCACTCGATGAAGTCGTTGGCATCGATCCAGCCGGCATTCTGCTCGCCTTCGCTGCAGGCCTCGAACTGCACGCCGGTCATCAGGTCGTAGGTCTCGGCCTGGAGGTTCTGACCGATGTTCCGGCCCGTGGCGCAGGCGCCGCAGTCGGTGGCGCAGTTGGAGCAGGTCTCGGTGCCGTTGCAGGCGCCGTCACCGCAGGCCGCCGCGCAGGCGCCGCAGTCACCGGCGCAGCTCGAGCACGACTCGCCGGACTCGCAGGTGGCGTTGCCGCACACCGGAGCACAGGAGCCGCAGTCGGCGGCGCACGTGGAGCAGGTCTCGTTGCTCTGGCAGGTGGCGTCACCGCACACGGCCGGCGGAGGCGTGGTGCCGCAATTGGCGTTGTTGTCGCCGTAGACGTCCATCTCCCAGACGGAGTAGCCGTAGACGGTGTTACGCGCCGTGCCGTACACGCGCACGTAGCGGCCGGCGCTGTTCAGGCCGGTCAGATCGTCGATGCGGTGGTTCACGCTGGGCATGGCCGAGCGCGACGTCACCGGGGTCCAGGCCGTGCCGTTGTCCGACACCTCGATGCGGTAGTCCTTCGCGCCAGCGGTCTCCCAGTCGAGGCGCACCCGCGTGATCTTCTTCTTGGCGCCCAGGTCGACCTGCAGCCATTGCGGGTCCAAGCCGTGCGCCGATTCCCAGCGCGTTCCGACGTTGTTGTCGAAGGCGCCGCTGGCAGCCGTGACCTGACTGGGGGACGAGCTGGTCACCAGGTTCGTGGCGGTGGTCAGATCGTTGGAGGCGCAGGTGCCGCCCGAGCAAGCGCCGCAGTCGGAGGGACAGCTCGTGCACGTCTCGCCCGACTGGCACTGGCCGTTGCCACAGATGGGAGCGCAGGCGCCGCAGTCGCCGGCGCAGGTGTCGCAGGTCTCGCCACCTTCACAGTTGTTGTTGCCGCAGAGCGGCGCGGCGGTGGCCGGCTCCATGAAGAAGCGCTCCCAGGAGGTGGGGCTCGTCGTGCTGCACTGGGCGCCGTTGCCGTTGTTGTTCGCCTTGACGAAGTTGTCGTCCTGCGCCTTCCAGTACTTGGCGGTACCGGTCGCCGAGCTGTAGCCGTAGCCGTTGGTGGAGCCGTTGTAGTTGCAGGCCTGCTCACCGAACGCGTGGCCGTCAGCCGCCGTGTTGCCGGTGGCGGCAAGGGTGCCGTCGGCGTTGACCACGAGGTACTTGCCGTTGCTGGTGGCCTTGAACTTGTACAGGCCGGTTCCGCCCGATTCCACGTAGAACGTCTCGCCCTGGCCCGCGGTGGTCGCGGTGTGCACCACCTTCTTGTTGGCGTCGAGCATCAGGTACATGCCGTTGCGGTTGGCCTTGATCTTGTAGTTGGTGGCCACCGTGACGGCTTCGGACACCTGCCCGAGATCCTCGGAGCTGTTGTCCACTATTTCCGGCGTACACCCTGCGACGAGCGAAACGCCCGTCAGCAGCATCAACCGCGAGCACAGCTGCGAACCTTTCTGGAATCGTTTGGCGTTCATTGCTTCTTTCTTCGGGGTGAAGGCGACCATGTAGTTCGTCCCGCTGATCTCGAACCGAGGCGGGTGAGCGCGGACTAGTGCAACCCGTGTGCCGCCAGTCCCAACCCGGGGCCCCACAGCGAACGGTGCTGTTTTCCGGGATGTGTCGGCTGTGATCGCCAACATGTGATCGTTCTCAGTTGCGCACGTGCGCAACTCGCGTGCTCAAGTTGTGCATCGCGATCGGGCAACCGCGACGAGCGAAAGTGAGCATCGCGGTGCTCTGGCTGGAACCGATCGCCTCTCAGCAAATGTCGGTAAAACAGCTGTCGTTCGTTCCGGCACTGATCACGGTAGTTCTACCGATCAGCGCGTCGGCTCGCTCCACAAGAACACAACAGCGGGGCTCCCACCTGGCCTCCGCGGCGCCTACCTGGGCTCACCCAGCGCACCTACACGACGACGAGCGGCTCGCGGTCGTTCTCCGACACCAGGCACTCCAGAGCCTGACCGCTCGCTTCCACCAACCGCCGGGCGAAGCGGGGCAGGTAACCGCGCTCGGTATTGGTGTGGTCGCAGAGCACGACGCTCGTCCCGGCTGCGTTGAGCGCCAGGACGTCGTGGTGACGCAGCTCGCCGGTCAGGACCATGTCGAAGCCGGGGGCGCGCTCGAACACAGCACCGCCCGAGCCCGCGCAGACCGCAACGCGCCGCACAGGCTCGCCCCGATGGTGACGCTCGGCCGCCGCCAGCCGCACCCACGACAGGCCGAGCTCGTTCTTCACGCGCCGGACGAGCTCGTCGAGCGGAGCGGCCGTTGCGAGCTTCACGGCGCGGCCCATGCCGACCCCGAGCGCGGGCTTGGGCGCGAGTGGATAGACGTCCCAGGCCGGTTCTTCGTACGGGTGAACCGTGGCGATGGCGCGTGCGGCCGCCGCCAGAGCGCGGGCCGGGCAGACCATCTCGAGCCGGATCTCGTCCACGCGCTCGAGCTTGCCGGCCCTGCCGACGGCCGGGTCGGTCCCCTCGCCGCCGAAGAACGTGCCGCTGCCCGCGAGGTTGAACGAACACTGGGTGTAGGCGCCGATCACGCCGGCCCCGGCGGCGGCGAGCGCCTCGCGCAGTGCGTCCGCGTTTTCGCTCGGGACGAAGACAACGAGCTTGACCTCGCTGCCCCCCGGGCTCTCCAGCGGCACGAGCGGTGACACCTCGCCCTGGCCGACGGTCTCGGCGAGCCAGTCGTTCACGCCGCCTGGCGCTGCGTCGAGCGCGGTGTGCGGCGAGTAGACCGCGATACCGCGCGCCAGCGCTCCGGCCACGACGCTCTCCGAGTTCCTGCTCGCGCGGATGCGCTTCACACCCTTGAAGATGGGCGGGTGGTAGGCGACCACGAGCTCGGCGCCGCGCTGACCAGCTTCGTCCAGCACCGCGCTGGTCAGGTCGATGGTGAAAAGGACTCGCCCGACCTCGTGCTTCAGCTGGGGCTCGATCAGCAGTCCCACGTTGTCCCAGCTCTCCGCGAAGGCGAGCGGCGCCAGGGATTCGAGCAGCGCGAGCGCGCGAGTCAGCGGCAAGGCCATGGCGGCCCCATTAACGGCGAGACCCTACAAAAATGTCCAGAACGTTTCCCGTCTGCGCGCATTTTCCCTGCCCCTTTTCGTGCTACGGAGCCCGCATGCCCGTGTATCCCTGCGTACTCATTCCCGGCGACGGCATCGGCCCCGAAGTGAGCGATGCCGTGCTCAAGGTGCTGGACGCGGCCAAGGCCCCCGTCCACTTCGAGACCCACCACGCCGGCCTGGCCGCGATCGAGCACGGCCTGAACGACACGCTGCCCGACACGACGACCGAGGCCATCCGGCGCTGCCACGTCGCGCTCAAGGGCCCCTGCTCGACGCCGATCGGTAAGGGCTTCAGCAGCGTCAACGTGGCTCTGCGCCGCAAGCTCAACCTCTACGCTGCGGTGCGACCGGTGCGGAACCTGCCCGGCGTGAAGACCCGCTTCGAGGGGGTGGACCTCGTGGTCGTGCGCGAGAACACCGAGGGCCTGTACAGCGGCATCGAGAACCTCATCACCGACGGCGTGGTCGTGTCCACGAAGGTCGCCACGCGCACCGCCTGCCACCGCATCGCGCACTGGGCCTTCCGCTACGCCACGCACAGAAAGCGCAAGAAGATCTCGGTCTTCCACAAGGCCAACATCATGAAGATGAGCGACGGCATGATGCTGGAGGAAGCGCGCAAGGTGCACGAGCGCGACTACCCCAACATCGAGTACGAAGAGGTCATCATCGACGCCGCGCTGATGAAGCTCGTGCAGGATCCGACCAAGTTCGACATCCTGCTGTGCGAGAACCTGTACGGCGACATCGTCTCCGA
>DATLIL010000574.1:0-3319 GCA_035539475.1 Polyangiaceae bacterium | reverse complement strand
GTCAAAGGCATGCGAGACGTCGGCATCGACGCGCGCGAGCGCTTCATCGACGCCAGCATCTACTGGGGCGCGCAGGCCACGGGCGAGTTCGACCTGATCATGATCACGCCCGCCTCGGCACCGACGCCGTCGAAGCCCTGGTCGCGCTTCGACGCGGTGGTGAGCACCAAGGATTTTCTGCCCCTGGGCGACAAGATGTACAAGAACATGGGTCGCTTCAATGACCCCAAGGGCGCGGCCTACGAGAAGCGCTTCGACGAGCTCCTGAACCTGATCCCCAAGCTCAAGAGCGAAGAGGAGCTCAAGGCCGCCTACCGCGAGCTCAACGTGCTCTACATGAAGCACCAGCCGAGTCTGCCGCTCGTGTACAGGCCCGACGCCTTCTACGAGTTCAACAGCAAGCACTGGCAGAACTTCCCCACCTCGGACAAGCCCTTCCTGCCGCCGCAGGTGCCCGGCGATCGCATGGGCACGCGCATCCTCTGGGAGCTCAAGCCCGCGCAGGGATCGTGAGATGAACATGCTCAAGCACCGTCCTCAGCTCCAGCACCTGCTCAAGCGCATGGGCTGGTACTTCGCCACCTTCCTGGTCGCGGTGGTGATCAACTTCTTGTTGCCGCGTCTGGGTGACGCCAACCCGGTCGACGTGGTGATGGCCAAGGCCGGCAACATGGACAGCAAGTCCGCGCGCGAAAAAGAGGAGGGCTACCTCAAGGAGTTCGGCCTGGTCGCGCTCGACGGCCAGGGCAACATCGTGCGCGACGCCGCCGGCAAGCCCGTGCGTGCCTCGCTCGGCTCGCAGTTCGCGAGCTACCTGAGCATGAGCCTGCGCGGTGACCTGGGCAGCTCGATGGTGCAGCACCCCAAGCGCGTCGGTGAGATCATCGCCACGGCCATCCCCTGGACTCTGGCACTGCAGCTACCGACACTGGTGTTCGGCTGGATCATCGGCAACCTGCTCGGCGCACTGGCCGCCTACAAGCGCGGGATCTTCGATCGAGCCTTCTACCCGCTAGCGCTCCTCGCCAGCGCCGTGCCGGCCTTCTGCTTCGGCATCCTGCTGGTCTACTTCTTCGGCATTCGCCTGGAGTGGTTCCCGGCCGTGGGCGGCTACGACGACGGCATGATTCCGACGCTGTCGTGGGAGTTCCTGCAGAGCGCTAGCTACTACTACGTGCTCCCGTTCCTCTCGGTCTTCCTCGTCGTCGTCGGCGGGCAGGCCATCGGCATGCGCTCGATGTGCATCTACGAGCTCGGCACCGACTACGTGAAGTACGCCAAGCTGCTCGGCATCAAGGAGAGCAAGATCCTGCTCTACATGTTCAGGAACGCCATGCTGCCGCAGCTCACGGGTCTCGCCCTCTCTCTCGGCGCCATGGTCGGCGGCGCGCTGATCACCGAGATGATCTTCAGCTACCCAGGCCTGGGCATGGCAATGCTCACCGCCATCCAGACCAGCGACTACCCCGTGATCACCGGCTGCGCGCTGCTGGTCACCGTGTGCGTGCTGATCGCCAACTTCAGCGTGGACATGTTGATCGGCTTCCTCGATCCACGTATCCGCGCGGCGGAAGCGAGGGGCACGTGAAGCTCGCCAAGGGACTGTTCAAGAACCCCGGCTTCGTGATCGGCTTCGTGCTGTTCATCGGCACGCTGCTGATCGCCGCTGTCGGGCCGCTGCTCGCCAGGTACGACGCGCACACACGCGTCGGGCTGCCCTACCTCCCGCCCTCGGGCGAGCATCTGCTCGGCACCGACCACATGGGCGTCGACATGATGGCCATGTTGATGGCGGGCCTGCAGTCGTCGCTCTACGTCGGCTTCCTGGCGGGCGTCGTGGCCACCGTCGTCGGCACGCTGATCGGCGTGTACGGCGGCTACAAGGGCGGCCTGATCGACGACCTTCTGACCGCGAAGACCAACCTCTTCCTGGTCATCCCGCAGCTCATCGTGCTGATTCTGATCTCGAGCAGCCTCGAGGAGGGCCGCAGCCTGACGCTGATCGCCCTGCTCATCGGTGGCACCACCTGGACCTGGACTGCACGCGCCGTGCGTGCGCAGTCGTCCAGCTTGCGCGGTCGCGACCACGTGAGCCTGGCGCGCATCAACGGCTACGGCACTCTCGAGATCGTGCTCCTGCACATCCTGCCTTACCTGTTGTCCTACATATTCATGGTCTTCATCCTGCAGACCGCGACGGGCATTCTGTCCGAGGCCAGCATCAGCATGCTCGGGCTCGGACCGTACGACTCCGTCTCGCTCGGCAAGATCTTGAACGACGCCAGGAACAACGAGGCCCTCGCCGACGGCGCCTGGTGGGCGTTCATGCCCGCCATGGTGCTCGTCACCGTGATCGCCTTCTCGCTTTACGTGATCAACACCGCCATGGAAGGCGTGTTCAACCCGCGCTTGAGGAAATGAGCATGTCCGCCGTCCTCGAAGTCGAAGACCTCCGCGTCCACTACCTCACCCGCTTCGGCGTCAAGATCCAGGCCGTCGATGGCGTGTCGTTCTCGCTCAAGCAGGGCGAGATCCTCGGTATCGCCGGCGAGTCCGGCTGCGGCAAGACCACGCTGGTCTCGGGCTGCATGGGCCTGTACATCCCGCCGCTGCACCACACCTCGGGCGACGTCAGGGTCGACGGCAAGAGCATCGTCGGTCTGAGCCCGGAAGAGGTCAGAAAGAACGTGCTCGGCAGCCTGATCGCCATGATCCCGCAGGGCGCGCTCAACTCGCTCAACCCGACGCGCAAGGTCAAGGATCTGGCCGCGGACATGATCCTCAGCCACGACGAGAAGGCCGACAAGAAGGATATCAACGAGCGACTGCGCGAGCGCTTCGAGCGCATCGGAATGAAGGCCGACGAGGTGCTCAACAGCTACCCCGTGCAGCTCCCGGCCGGCATCAAGCAGCGCGTCGTGATCGGCATCTCCACGCTGCTCAACCCCAAGCTGGTCATCGCCGACGAGCCCACCTCGGCGCTCGACGTCTCGACGCAGAAAGCGGTCATTCGCCTGCTGTTCGAGCTGATGGATCAAGAAATCATCTCCAGCATGCTGTTCATCACGCACGAGCTCCCACTCCTGCGCCACGTGTCGAGCCGGATTGCGGTGATGTACGCCGGTGAGTTCGTCGAGCACGGCACCACCGAGCAGATCATCTACGACTCGCGCCAGCCCTACACCAAGGCCCTGATGGGCTCGATGCTGAGCGCCGAGCCGGGTCAGAAGAGCAAGCCGCCCATCGCGATCGAGGGCGCGCCGCCGAACCTGGCCAACCCCATTTCGGGCTGCCGCTTCGCCGAGCGCTGCCCGAGCTC
>DATLIL010000573.1:0-2111 GCA_035539475.1 Polyangiaceae bacterium | reverse complement strand
TCCCCGAGGACCTTGGTTGCCGGTTCGACGTGCAGGCTTCGAGGCACTTGAGCCTTCGATCACGAATCGGCCCACTGCTGGCCATTGACGCGCCTATGGTCATGAGGAGACGCGTCATTCATCCGGCAGTGGCTGTGGTGGCGTTGCTCGGTGCCTGCGGTCAGGCAGAGCGGAACGCAGGTGGCAGAGAAATTCCTGCTGAACCTGCTGGCGGCGGCGGGCGGGGCGCACCCGGAGGCGTGAGCGAAGAAGGCGGCGTGGCCGGTGAGGTGACGAGCCCCGAGAACGGCGCCGGCGGCGAATCTAGCGAGCCCGAGGCGGATGCCGGCGGGGCGTCGGCCGGCACTGGAAGCGCGGGCGCCGGGGGTAACGGGTCGACGCCAGAGCAGGATCCCTGCGAGCTGCCATGCCCGAGCCAGGGCCCCTGCTTCAGCGCGCACCGCGACGCGGCTTGCGATTGCGTTCATGAGCCGCTGGACGACGACACGGCGTGCGACGACGGCGATGCCTGTACGGAGGGCGACACGTGTCAGGCGGCTGCCTGCGTCGGCGTGCCGCGCACGCAATCGGCAGGGCTGCGCGGCGAGCTCACGAGCTTCGGCGCCGCGCCGCGCATGGAGGCTTGGCCGTACTGGCTGCAAGGGAGCGCCGCCTTCCTCGACGACGAGCGGCTGGTGTTTCTCGAACGGGGTAACTACGAGCAGTCGCGCATCCACCTGGTCGAGGTCGACGGAGACGGGCTGACGCGCGTCGACGAAGCCACGACCCAGGTCAGCTACTTCGCCGATCTCGCCAGCGCAGGCTGGCTCGACTCCTGGTACCGACCCACCACGCACGTCGTGGCGCTGAGTGAGACGCGGTTCGTGGTGCTAGGAGCTCAGCGCTACGCGTGGGGCCTCGGTCAGCATGGTATGGAGGTTTTCGACGCCGAGGGCGAAACCCTGACCTCGCGCGGTTATGTGGCATTCCCACCCGCTCAGGAGGAGATGCTGACCGTCGTCGGCGTCGCGGCTCGCGACGAGACGCTGTGGCTCTGCGGACATTACGACGGCATCGGCATCCCGACGGTCCGGGCCTACACGCTCGTGCAGGGTGGCGGCGGCGAGCTCGAATTCGTGGAGACCGACCGACTGGACTCCGGAGCCGGTGGCTGCGCCGCGCTGGCGCTCTCGGACGACGGCGACACGCTGTTCGCGGGCGCCCACGGCGGCATTCGCGTGTTCGACGTCAGTGACCGGGAATTCCTCGACGAGCAGAGCCCGATCGTGCTCGAGGATCGCTACATCGAGGACGTACAGGTCAGCGCCGAGCATCTGGTCGCGCTCAGTGCAAGCCTGGACGTGGAGCAAACGCAGGACGGTGTGCTGGTGCTGAGCAGCAACGACCACTCGCTGCTGTACAACCTGGAGCTCGACGACCCGAACGCGTTGCCCTTTGGCGTCGCCTTGAGCGAACAGCGCTTGTTCGTGGAGTGGAGACTCCCCGGACAGGAGGATGTGTCTCAGCCAAACTTCGTGGTCACCCTGCACGAGCTCGATTCGGGTGAGGCGGCTCCGAGCGCCGAGTGGACCATGCGCGAGAATTGCTGCGGTGCCGAGTTCTTCGGGCCGGTGAGGGCGACCGCGCGCGGTGACCTCGCCGTGCTGCAGCCCTGGCGCCGCGTGGTTCGCGCTGCCGCGGGCGGGGACGAGCTGTCAGCGGTCAGCGGCCCCGAGCACGGCTCATTCCGTACGGTTCTCCGCGGCGGAGCCAACGTGGTCACGGCTGCTGGTCCCTACTCCAGCCACCGTGTCGACATTTCGGATCCCGACGCGCCCGTCATCGTTTCGGGTAGTACGAACCTGCCTGCTTCGAGCGCGGACCTCCAGCTCGTCGTTCCGTCCCCTGGTGCGCCGCCCGAGCTCGTCAATCCTCGTGGTCAGTATCTGCAGCCGAGGCTGCAGAGGGAGGAGCGCGAGCACTTCTCGATCTTCGACGGCTCGTCCGTTCCGTTTCAGCCGCTGGGCTCGTTCTGGATCGACTCTCCGTACGAGTTCGACTGGGACGGCCCCGCGTTCGACGTCGGCGGCGGCATGCTCTTCCAGGTTGCGAGCGACGAGAGCGCGCTGCGC
>DATLIL010000572.1:0-7122 GCA_035539475.1 Polyangiaceae bacterium | reverse complement strand
ATCTGCAGGCGTTTGCCGATCACGCGGACCGTGGCCTTGGAGAAGGCCGCGACCGTGCTGGAGGCACGGATGATATGCTGGAGGTTATACGCCAGCTCGCTGAGCTCTGCCTCGGTATACGTCTGCTTGATGTTGGCCACCGAGAACGTCGTGGAGACGGTGGCGACGGCTGTGGCGACGCTCATCGTGACCGTATTCGTCGGCAGGCTGGTCAGGCTGACCGTGGTGAGGTCCGCGGAGGCATTGCCGTTCGGCGCGGGGCGCAGCGCGGCGGCCGCCTCGGCCTCGCGACCGCTGTTCGCCAGCCCGAGCTTGAGCACCTTCGCGGCGTCCTGGCTGGGGGCGCTGGAAATACGCACCGAGGACTGCTCCTGCGCTGTCCCGGTGACGGCGCCGGCTGTGAAGCGGAGCCGGTTGCCGACCACCGCCACGGCGAATCCGTCATAGGCCTGCGAGCCGGGCTTGATGGCCTTCACCTGGGGGAGGATTGCCAGCGCCAGGTCGGCCAAGGTGGCGGGCGGGCTCGAAGGATCGAAGAGCTGAATGACGCTCGGCGGGTCGCCGTTGACGGAGATGGCGATCCGCAGATGATTGGCATCCAGCTGGTTGAGATTGAACCCGACGAGGCTCCCCGACTCGCTCCAGCCGGACGCGAGCCCTTGCAGCGTGGCCGCGCTGATCGCGGTGTTTCGCTTGAGCTGGACCAGCGCGGAGGCGCTGTTGACCACGTTCACCGCATACTGCGCGGAGCGTGCGTCCATGCTCAGGTTGCGGTGGGATTCGGTGCGCTTCACGACGAGCTGGGTCCCATTGGACGCGTACTCGGTGACCGTGAGGTTGAAGGTGGAGTCTGGGTTGCTGGTCCCGTAATCCACGTCGAGGCGGAGGTAGTTGCCCCAGAGGCCCTCGCTGCTCGCCGTGATATCGAGAACGTCGAGCGAACCGGCCATGTTCTCCACGGTCAGCGCGGCTTTGGAGGCGCCGTTGGCTGCACGCACGATCCACGCCTGGCTGCCGCCGTTCAGGAAAAATTGCTGAACCGCGTACCCAATTTCACTGTCGCGGCTCAAGCCGCCAAAGTGGCGCTCGAACTCGCCAAAATTCGACACGGGCGTGGGCTTGTTGATCGGCCCCCTCGCCGTAAAGCCGATGAAGGCCGTCACCGACGTGCCAACGCCCGTGATGTTGCGGACCCCGCTCGGAATCTCTTCGACGTAGACGCCCGGATACGTTAACGCAACAGGCATTTGATGCTTCCCCTGATACGCGTCGGCGCAAGCACGCAAGCCCGGAGACTCACGACACGCGGCGCGCGAAAACACCACGAATTTAACGCTATCCGTGCAAGGCACCGACAGATAGCGTAAGAACAGATATTGGGATACAACGCGCGTACGAAAATCACAAGAACAAAATGTGTTATTCGAAAATACGCAGGAGTGAAAAGACTCCACCGACATGAATTTTGGTCCGTGTCGCCGAATTCCTGACGAAATCGTGCTCGTTCCCATGAATCCCGCAGGGGCCGAGGCTCGCGCGAAAATGTCTTGCTACGTCATGTCAGGTATGCGCGCACCGGCAACGCACTGCGAGCACGAGCGTCGATCCCGCTTCGGTCATTTTCGTGCCACGAGGTGCGCGCCGACGGCGGGCGCTGCGCACCCAGCCACCCACACGACCCACATCGTCACACGTTTCGTGGGAACTCGCGGCCCTCTACTTCCTTATTATCACCCGCGACGGGACGAGGTGCGCGCCGACATGACGCGGGGTAGGTCGACCATTCCGGATGGCCCCCGGTGCCGTTGCAAAATCTGCGCAGCGCCCTCCACGAATTGCGGCCCGGGGTCGCAGGAGAAGCAGAGCGGGCCGTCCACGCGCCTCCACCGCCGAGCCGGGCGCGCCTGGGCCTTCGCTGGTGCAAGCGCGATGCGCTCGTGGTAGTTCTGCCTCACCGAGGTGCGCAGCCAGCTCGGGGAGGACCTCGACCAGACCGATCCGTAGAGGGAGACTCCGGTGGGGTCCTTGAAATTTCGTACCATGAAGGAAGGATCGGCGAGCGTCCGCTTCCGGAGGACGCCCAGGTGCAGGCGTACCAGGTCGGCCGTTCCAGGCAGCAGGATGGGCCCGTCGAGCCCGTCGCGTCGCCCCTGGCGAGCCCGCAGAGCTGCACGTTCCGCGAGCCAAGGAGCGTCGCCGGCATGCCCGCGGGGAGGTCGACCTCGGCAGCGACGTTGACAAACGTCGAGGGAGGTGGCAAAAACCGCAGTCGATATACGTATTTGGAGGAGTGGCCGAGTGGTCGAAGGCAGCGGTTTTGAAAACCGCCGTACCCGGAAGGGTACCAGGGGTTCGAATCCCTTCTCCTCCGCTGAGTTTTGTAGGGATCGCGGGTCGTTGGAGCGGTCGCCGGGGTGGCCAGGAGTGGACGGCGGCGGACAGGTCTAGACGCAGGTTCTGGCAAATTTCTGGCAAGCGGGAGGGGCGGCCGGATAGCGGGAGCGGCGCTCGGGGAGATGTAGGCACCGGGGTCTATTCGCGAGCGTTCCTTGCGTCCTTGAGCGAGCGCCATGAAGTACACGCCCCGGGATTACCAGAAGCGAGCCATCGATCGTGCACGCGCTGTCATCCGGGGCGGCAAGAACAAGCCGCTCATCGTGGCGCCTACCGGTTCAGGGAAGACTGTCATCGCGTGTGCGATCGTCGAAGCGGCCGAGAAGAAGGGCAGCCGCACGTTGTTCGTCGCCCACCGGCGCGAGCTTATTGAGCAGACGTCGAAGAAGCTCGATGAGATCGGAATTGACCATGGTGTTATCAAGGCTGGACACCCACGCGTCCGGCCGGAGCTCCCCGTCCAGGTGGGCTCGGTGCAGACGCTCGCGAGGCGGCTCGGCAAGGGCGGCGACCCCTACCGGCTCGTAATCGTCGACGAGGCGCACCATGCGACGGCGGCTTCGTACCGGACCGTGCTTGAAGCCTCGCCCGATGCGGTGGTCCTGGGTTTGACAGCCACACCGTATCGCGCAGACGGAACTGCCCTCGGCGATGTCTTCAACGAGCTTATCGAGGTAACGACGATCGGTGACCTCATCGAGGCCCGGCACCTCGTTGAGCCCCGTGTATTCGGGCGGCAGCCTCCCGACTTGAGCAAGGTTCAGAGGGTGGGCAATGATTACAACCTGGGCCAGCTCGCGGCGGTCATGGATCAGGCCGAACTCGTCGAGGACATTGTCAAAGCCTGGAACGAAAAAGCTGCTGGGCGGCTGACCGCCGTGTTCGCGGTGAACATCGAGCACAGCAAGCACATCGCGGCGTCGTTTCTCCGCGCAGGGATTTCCGCAGGGCACGTCGATGGTGAGATGAAGGAAGACGAGCGCGCGTCCGTGCTCGAGAGGCTCGCGAAGGGCGAACTCCGCGTCGTGTCGAACTGCAACATCCTCACGGAGGGATGGGACTTGCCGCCGTGCTCGAGCGTGGTCCTCGCGCGGCCAACACGGTCGCGGTCGCTCTGGAAGCAGATGTGCGGACGGGCGCTCCGCCCGGCGCCGGAGGTAGGAAAGGTCGATTGCCTCATCCTCGACCACGCGGGGTGCTGGAAGCGTTTCGGGTTTCTCACCGATCCAGAGGAGAACTCGCTGAAGGGGCGGGAGAAGGAGCACTCTGGCCAGGGGTTTCGGTGTCCCTTCTGCGGTGAAGAGATGCGCGGATGGCCGAAGTTTTGCCCCGTCTGTGAGGAAGAGCTGCCGCGTGGTGGCGGGAAACCACCCGGGCGCGCCGTTGGCGAAATGGTCGAGCTCCGTCCCCTGGCCGAACGCATCCGCCACTACCAGGACCTTGCGAGGTCTGCCCGGGTGCTCGGACGCAACCCCGGCTGGGTCGCCGTCGAGTTCAAGAAGCGCTTCGGTCGATATCCGAGGCGCGAGGAGATGGGTGACGATCCGACGCTATGGACGCAGCTCGATGAGGCGCTCAGGCGGCGGGTTTGGGTTCGGGGCCGAGATTAGTAGCGGCGACGTTCGCGGATTGCACGGCACCCAGCGTGCTACGAGATCCACCTGCAAGAGGATCTCTGCTCGCCATGACTCTGCCCGGTTCCCAGGCTGCGCTTCGCGGTTACCGTCTTCAGCACCTCTACACCCTTCATCGTCTCTTCGGAGCTGGGGCTGACGACCTCGTGATCCAGCTCGAAGGAAGCGAGGACGTCGACATCCTCGACCGATCCGGCAACCTCGTCGAGGCTGTCCAGGTCAAGGCGCTGGCTGGGAATGTCACTGCATCGTCGTTACGCTCCGAGGACGACTCGTTCTACCGTAGGGCCGACGCTCGGCTCGTCGCTCATCCCAGGGCGATCCAGAAGGTCGTGAGCTTCGGTCCGTTTGGTCCGGAGTTGGCTGGTTGTAGACGCTCACCCCAATCCGCGGAAAACGTGACCACGAGTTCGGCCCGGTGGTCGTCGCAGCGTGTGCCGAGCCCTGGGACGAGAAGTTCGTCTCGGGGACAAACTGCGCGTAGGACGTGGGCCTGCGGGCGCATGCAGAAAAGATGAAGGCCGGGAGCGCGACCTCCCGGCCTTCCGTGTCGCGCGGGCGCGTGACGGGGGGACCGTCGCGTATCTCGGGCGATAGGGCCAAGAAAACGGCGCCTGCTCGATGGGCGCGTGGTCGAGCTCTCCGATGTCCGGTGCGGTTCTTGTCGACGCACCTTCCACCTTTGCCGGCCGTGTGATCGCGGCCGATTGTACTGCGGCCCTGCCTGCGACTTCGAGGCATTCGAGGTGAAGTACGTCGGAGGTGGTGCGTGCGTCTCCGGCCGCCGCTTTCACTGGGTTTCGAGGCCGAGGCGGCCACCTGAGGACAACGAATCTCCGCTGCGCATGCACAATTCCGGCGGGTGCTCCGCTACCGCCAGGATGTGCGAGGGTTCTCCCGTGAAGCGCCACTCGCTCATCGCCTGGGGCATGTTCATCATCTCGGTGCTGGTCGGATGCAGCGCGCAGATGGACCGACGCCTCGGACAGGTCGAGCAACGGCAGTCGGAGCTCGATCTCCGGGTGGCTGAAGACGAGCGACGCGCAGCAGACCTACGCGCCGATACACTTCAGTTGCAGCACCTGCTCGATGCGCAGCGACGATGCATCGCTTGGCAGGAGTGCCGAGCTCGGACCTCGCGTATCCAAGCGACCATCATGGCCAAGCTCGCCTCGTGCAACATGAACACGGCGCACTGGTTCGCGTGCGGCGCGCAGCGGACGAGAAACACCGCGGAAGGTGCCGGGCTGGGCTGCCTCCTCGGCTGGGTAGTCGCCAGCGTGACCGGCGGCTCCGCGGCGCCTGCAGTTCTGATCGGCTGCGGGGCGGGTGCTGCTACCGGCAGTTCGGGGAGCACGGGCTCATGCACGACGCAGCCGAAGCCGCAGCCTTGCGGAAGGATAGCGCCCGCGTTCCGGAGTGAGGCGCTCATGCTCGAGGGCCTCACCACCATGCCCGACTGCGGAAGAATGCCGACAGAATGCGTCGCGCTGAACTTTTCCTCGCGCTAGGCGTTTTCGCCTGCGGTTGTGGCGGAGGCCGTCTCGAAGGAGTGGCCGCGGTGGACCAGTCGCTCGCGGACAGCGAGCAGACCCTCGAGCAAGCGGATGAGACGTACCGCCTGACGGAGCAGGACATGGCCTTCATGCGCGCGATGGCCATGGATGTCCTCGAGCGTGGCAACCGAGCTGCCCGTGATCTGGCGGCTGCGGCGCGGGCCTACGAACAGGCTGCGGCGTTGTACGGGACGGCGAGCGTGGAGTTTGGCAACGCGGCCGGCTCCTACAAGATGGCAGCGGACAAGTACCGCGAGGTGACGATCACGCTCGTCGCCGCCGCGCCTTCCGACCTCTTCCTTCGCGGCGTCTGCGGGCGGTCCGTGAGCACGCGGAAATACCGCGAAACGCTTCGAGCGCGGGGCATCAACCTGGAGGGCAAGGACATCGACCACATCATCCCGCGTTCGCGTGGCGGGCCGGACATGCCGTGGAACTACAACCCGCTGGACGCGAGCATCAACCGGAGCCTGCAGGCGAACGGGATGTGGTGGAAGCTGATGAACTACCCTCTGGAGACGATGAACGCATGGGCCAAGTACGCGTCGTATTTGCTCATGTGCTGACGTCAATAACGGTTCCTTCTGAGAGGGTGAAGGTCGCCTTCAACGCGACCGTCGCGTAGAGCTGTCCGCATTGCCGCCAGAGGCGCACCCCGGCGACAGCCCCCTCTGCGACCGTGACGGTAATGGGCAAGTGGGCCGTGCTCATGGATGTGGGGATAGCAAGAACCGCGGCAGAGGGTCAAAACACAGAGGCAACCAACTCCCCTTGGTCCTCGTTGGCGTCGGGGCTTCCGCGGACGGAGGCGTCCGTGGTGGCCTGGAAACGGCGCTTCCTGTGCGCTTCGAGGCCCCGCTCGCATGCGCCGCTCAAGAACTCTCCTCGCGCATCTTCGCGCCGAAGGGGGTGTCTGTCGAAGCGGGGGAGGATCGGTCGAACGACGCTGGGGGTTCGTGCTCAGCCAGCCAGGCAACGGTTCGCGCACACCGAGGTGCTTTGGCCACCGGTCGCCGCTCTTGCTGTCGCCGTGCATGAAGACGACATGCACGTTCTCGCGCTGGGCGGCGATAACCGCGGGGATGAAGGCGTTGGTGAGTTCAGCCGACATGGGCGCCGAGCCCGCCCTGGTGACGCAGAGACCGATGGCGGCAGCGTCGCTCTGCGCGATGTTTTGTTGTCCTCGCCGTCGAGGTTCGCCCACCAGTTTGTCGCCAGACTGGAAGCGAACAGAAGGTCGAAGACATCCTAGGCATTGAGCACGGCGTATACCCTCCCTGTACGAAACGCGCGGGGGGGAAAACGCGCTGGCGAGGCGTGATGCGTGGCCCTGAGATGGCTGCGTGCTTCTACACGCCGGCCTCCGAGAGCCACTTCAAGAGCGCTGCTTTGCGCGCGTGCCGGGTTCGAAAAGCTTCGAGCAACGTCTGGAAGTCGACCGCTCCCGATCTTGCAGCGAGGTCGCGAAGGTCTACGAGGACCTTCACCGCCGCGAGGTATTTCTTGGGCTGTTTTGCCGCGACGAGCGCCTCGACATC
>DATLIL010000571.1:0-9957 GCA_035539475.1 Polyangiaceae bacterium | reverse complement strand
CGATCCCAGCGCGGGCCTTCACCTGCAGTTTGCGCCCGGACTGGGAGCGATGAACGTCAACGAGGGTGACTTCGCCAGCGACACCATCGGCGGGCTGGGCTTCGGCTTCATGGCGGGCGCCGGCTACGAGTTCTGGATCGGCGAGCAATGGAGCATCGGCGGCCTGGCCCGGGTGCTCTACGCGCGTGCGACGATCGAGGACCAGTACGGCCACGGGCAGTTCGAAGCGCAGGCCATCCTGCCCGGTGTGCTTTTCACCGCCACGTATCACTGATCAAGAGGCCTCGAGCAGGTGCTTCAGGTGGTGCAGGGTCGGCTCCGCCGAACGGCGCAGCATGCCCGCGATCCAGCCTTCGGCGAGCTCGAGCGGCCCTTTGACGTCGAGCACCCATTGCCAGGACACGTGGGTTCCCTCCGGGACGTCGGTGCAGGTGATCGTTCCGGTCATCGACGCCTAGAGCGACGCAGCAGCGCCGCGCCGAAGAGCGCGGAAACGGCCAGCAGCGCGAGCGACTTCGAGCCCTGGTTCGCACCAACTCGGCAGGCACAGCCGGAGGCGTCGTCGCTCGCGGCTGGCGTCAACGGGCTGACGGTCGCAGGCGCGCCGGCGCTCGCTCCAGCCGCGCCGCCCGCCGTGGGCACCGAGCCGGCGCTACCGGCGCTGGGCAGTGGATCGCTGCCACCCGAGCCGCTCGTGCCGACGTTGCCGCCGCTGCCGCTCGTGCCCGCGACGTCGGTTCCGCCAGTACCGGCGCTGCCCGCATTTCCGCCCACGCCGGCAGTGCCGCCGCTGCCGCCGCCGCTGTTGCCGCTGCCGTCATCCACGCTGCCGTCGGGCAGAACGAGCGAGAGCTGCAGGAAGTCGTAGTTCACGTGCTGCGACTTGGGCGCGAACGTCATGACCTGCACACCGGCCTCGAGCTCGACGGTGGCGAAGTCCGGGTAGTCCGCCCAGTTGTGGTACCCGCCGGTCCCCGCGAGGGTCGCGTCCGCCTTGACCACGTCGTTGAACGAGACCTGAACCTTGATGCCATCGGCGCCTCCCGGCTCCGACGCGAACGACGAGCTCAGCTTGTACGTGCCGGCCGTCTCGACGTTCACCGTGATCTTCACCCAGTCGACGGCGTGCGTGTAGCCGATGTAGATCGACTGCGGCATGTCGTTGCTCGGGTATTTCTGCCCAGTGAGCGCTCCGACCGTGTAGACGTCGTTTTCCCCCGGGTTGGTGTTGGTCTTGCAGAGCTGAGGATGAGTGGGATCGTCGCGGTAGTCGTTGGCTGCGCAGCCGCCTTCTCCGAAGTTGCCGGTGTGGTCGTCGACGTCCCAGCCCACGCCTTCGCCGCCTTCGTCGAAGTCTTCGAAATCGATGCGACCGGGAACGGGGCGTGGAACACCTCCGAACGGCGTTCCGGCGTAGCCCGCCGGGATTTCGGCGCGAGCGCGGCCCGCGCACAGGGTCAAGACCAGTGCGATTCCAAGTCCAAGCTTCGTCACGGCACTGCTTGAGTGACCGTTGCCCTGGCGACTCGTGTCGCAAAGAGTGCCCAAGGGTCGGAGCGGGGGTAGTGTCACTCCAGCGTGCGCCCCGCCGTCTTCGTCTTGTTCGCCCTGGGCCTCGCCGGTTGCACCAGAGCGCCGAGCAGCGCTGACACCACGCGGCCCGTCGCCATCGCTCCCGCTGCCGAGCCCACCGACAGCCCGACTGAGCCCGACGCTGCGCCCAAGCCCAAGGCGAGCTCCGGCGCCCCGTTTGGCGAGGACCGCTACGGCTTCGCGGAGGCGTCGTCCGTGAACGGCAGGATCGTCGTGCTGCGCCGCTTCTTCAGTCCCCTGCCGCCCAGCTTCGGCCACCACGGCGAGTCCTCGGAGCCGAACAACCTGACGCTCTTCGACACCGTTTCCGGCACCGAAAGAATCCTCCAGGACGTCATCGATATCGACCCCAGCCGGCGCTGGCTGCTCGTGCTGGCCAAGGGACTCTTTCTCGTGGACGCGACCACAGGGGTATTCGAGCCGCTCGCAGAGCCAGACCTGAGTCCGGACAAGAACGCCTGCTTGCCGCCGCGGGTGGCCACGTTCTCCGAGCGGGGCGCCCGGGTGGGCTGGGTTCAGCAGGGCAAGGACGCGCTGCGCGTGCGCGACCTCGGTTCCGGACAGGAGTGGAGCGTCGCCGGCGTAGGGCGTCTCTGGCGGGGCTGGCCAGACGACACGGGGCGAGGCGCCACGCTGCTCGAGCTCGCGGCGGGTAGTCAGGGCTGGCCCGAGCAGCGCACGTCGTGTGCTTGCCGCTGGTGTTCGCGCTTCGCGGCATCCTACGGTTTCTATGGCTGGAGCGGTCCGACGTTCACCATCACGCACGTCGACGAAGCCGGCGCTCGCGTCGTGATGAAGTCGCCGCCGGCGAGTGAGGCGACGAGCCACGGCCCGACCGACGCGGGCTGCAAGCTCGAGGCTGCGGAAACCGACCCTTCCGGCGTCGAGCGCGGACCGTGGCGCTGGGTCTGCCCCTAGGCTTGCCTTCGCCTGCGCGCGGAGCGCAGACTCCGCCGATGCGCATCCTGCACACCATGCTCCGGGTCGGCGACCTCGATCGCTCGTTGCGCTTCTACAGCGAGGTGCTGGGCATGTCGCTGATCAGCCGCAGGGACTACCCGGACGGCAAATTCACCCTGGCGTTCGTGGGTTACGGTCGGAACCCCGAGCAGGCCGAGCTCGAGCTTACCTACAACTGGGGCGTCAGCGAGTACGAGCTGGGAGGGGCTTATGGCCACATCGCCATCGGCGTCGACGACATCTACGCGGTGTGCGAGCGCATTCGGGCTGCGGGCGGCAAGATCACGCGCGAGCCGGGGCCGATGAAGCACGGCACGACGGTGATCGCCTTCGTGCAAGACCCCGACGGCTACAAGATCGAGCTCATCGACGAGAAGTCGCGTAGCAGGTAGCCGAACACTCCTGCGGGTGTGGCCCTGGCGTTGCATGTCCCTCGCCGAGGAGGCGAACATGCAAAAGACACTCGCATGCGCCGCGATGCTGATCGCGGCCTCGCTCGTGGGCTGCGGCAAGGACAAGTATCCAGAATCCGCCAAGGGCGGCTACGAGGTGCAGCCCCGCGGCCACTCCGTTCCGACCACGGTGGCTCGCGCCGAGCCGAAAGAATCGGAGGAACAGCTCGACATCGAGAGCGAGTGGACCACCGAACCAGCGATGACACCCGCATCGGGGACGCGACCGATGACGCCGGCGTCGGGAACGACGTCGGAAACAGCAGGCACGGTGACCTCGCCGGAAGGGCTCGGCGCAGGGGGCCCGATCGTCCTGCAGTACGAGGGCGCCAACTACCTGTCGGAGGCGCTCTGCAAGCACGAGACGGCTTGCGGCAACGTCGGACCGACCGAAGGTTGGTGCGAAGAAGTCGTCAAGAGCCAGCTCATGGAGTCGCTCAACGCCTGTGACCAGGGACTCAGCCGGACGGAGCTCCGCCAGTGCCTCAGCGCCATCGATCAGAGCTCGTGCGAGACATCCTGGACCGAGGAAACGGCAAAAGAAGAGTGCGCTTCGGCCAGCCTCTGCGCCCGCTGATCGAATCTCCACCGCGCTGGCTCGGTCAAGCCGCGGCGGGAACGCCACGACTATCTCGCCACGAACGCCGAGCTCGAGCTGCTCGACCCGCTACCGCTTCGATACCAGGATGCGACAGCTGGGAGCGCGCTCGTGCATGCAGCTTTGCTCGCTGATGTGCACGCTCTCGTCGAAGAACTGGGCCAGACCCTCGATCAGGCCGCGCGCGAAGTCGCACAGCATCCGCTTCGAGCTGTAGACGATCAGCACCTCGTTCGGGCCGCGGCGCTCGATCAAGAGCCGCGGGGGCTCCGCGCCCGGCGTGCGCCGCCGTACGGCGCCGTGCATCACCGACTCGACGTTGGCCAGCACGTCGAGCATCGTCCACTCGTTCTTGACCAGAAAGCGGTACGTCTTCAAGAACTGCGGCGCGACGAAGATGCCGAACTCTTCGAGCAGCAGACGCTGCGGCTTTTCGAGCCTGGCCGAGGCGGCTCGCAACAATCCGTGCAGCTCCGCGTCGGGGTAGCTGTCCACCGGCACGAAGATGCGCGCCGGAATGCCGGCCTCTCGCTTGATCTGGTCCCAGCCATGCTTGCCTAGCTTCTGGCTGAGGTACCGCTCGAGCTCCAGGAAGACGACGCCGTGCATGTCAGTCGCAAATCGAAGCTACGAGGCTAGCACGTGGTTTCGTCAGGGCGCGCCCATGATGGGCTCCCAGACACGCGCTTCCATGAAGATGCGCACCAGGTCGCCGTCCACGTGGTTGTCTTTGACCTCGAAGCCCAGGATATCGAGGGCCTTCTCCAGCGGGACCGCACGCTTGTAGGGGCGGTCGCTGGCGGTCAGCGCGTCGAAGATGTCGCTGATCGTCATCATCTTGGACTGCAGCGGGATCTCTTCCGCGCGCAGCCGGTTCGGGTAACCGGTGCCGTTCAGCCGTTCGTGGTGCGCGCCGGCGATCAGCGCCACGCGCGAGAAGGTCTTGCCCCAGGGGATCTTCGACAAAAAGCGGTAGGTGTGGGAGACGTGGCTACGGATCTCGTCGAATTCCTCGTTGGTCAGCGAGCCGCGCATCACGCTCAGCGACTTGACCTCCCCGGCGGAGAGTAAGGTCGAGACCTGACCATCGAGCCGCGAGAACGTCTGGCGGCCGAGCTCCTCGATGCGCTTGAAATCACCCGCCGCAAGCACCGTGGGTTCGTTGGCCTGCTCGACGACGCGCCAGGCTTCTTCGAGCTCGGCGCGCTTCTCGGCGAGCTCGCGATCGAGGTCGGCGAGCTCGGCGGCGGAGGCGCCGCGCGAGATGGCGTGGAGCTTGCGCGACAGCACGTCGGTCTCGACGCTCTTGATCACGAACTCGAAGCGATGGCGGATGAGCTCGACGTCGTGCGGGTAGAGCTTCTTGGCCTTGACCAGCACGTGCTCGCGCACGCCGATCTTGCCGAAGTCGTGCAGCAGGCTGGCGTACTCGATCTCGCGGATGTCCTCGCGCTTGAAGCGCACCTCGCGGTAAGGGCCGGTGTCGGAGCGCTCCACCGCCTGCGCCAGGTGCACGGTCAGATCGGCCACGCGGCGCGAGTGACCGCTGGTCGTCGGATCGCGAGCCTCGATGGCCTCGACTGACGCCTTGACGAAGCCCTCGAAGATGTTGCGGATCTCCTCGTACAGGATGGCGTTCTCGAGCGCGATGCCGGCCTGCGCCGCCAGCGTGGTCACGAGCTGCTCGCTGCGCTCGTCGAACGGGACGACGTGGCGCTCGATCTCTTCGGGCGTGAGCTTGGTCTTGGCCTCGCGCTTCTTGTTGATCAGCTGCAAGACGCCGATCACCTCGCCCTTGCTCGACGTCAGCGGCGTCACCAGCATGCTCTTGGTGCGGTAGCCGACCTTCTCGTCGAACGAGCGATCGAAGCCGAACGGAGAGCCCGGCGGCATGTCGTACACGTCTTCCAGACGCAGCGTGCGCTGCTCGAGCGCCACGTAGCCGGAGATGCTGCGCGCGCTGATCGGCATGGTGAACTCGCGCGAGTCGAAGGACACCGAGTCGTTCTGGCTGAGCTTGAAATGCAGCTGGCGGCGCGTCAGATCCGGATCGTCGCCGTCGACGACGTACATGCTGCCGGCGTCGGCGCCGGTGACGAAGCGCGCCTTCTCCAGGATCAGGTTGAGCAGGCGATCGATCTCGCGCTCGGTGGTCAGGGCGCGGGCGATCTCGATCAGCTCGCCGAGCTCGTAGCGGTAGCGATTGAGCCACTTGCCGCGGCTCTCGCTGCGCGCCTTCATTTCCATCAGCTCGAAGGCCTGGTGCAGCGCGACCTCGACTTCGGCGCGTTCCGCCGCGGCCGGCAGCAGCGCGCCGAGGCCCAGGTTGAGCGCCTTGTCGAGGTCTGGATCCTGGGGCCGGCCGAGCAGAAGAATGCGCGCCTCGACCGCCACGAGCGCGTCGGTGTACGGCGCGAGCAGCTCGCGCGCCTTGTCCCACACGACGGCGGGCGCGATCAGAACGCTGTACGCGCCGCGTCGCACCATGACCAGGAGCGGGTGGGGGCGGGCGATGGCGTCGCTCGAGTGGCGCGGGCTGGCCGCCAGCACGGCTGCGAGCTGGGTCATCAGCTCGAGCGAGGCTTCAGCGCGTGGGCTGAGCTTCCGCAGCTCGGCCGCGGCCGTCGTAGTTTCGGACATCATCTTGAAACCCCAGTCCCGCAGAACGAAGAAGTCTAGGTATCGGAATTCGGGCGAGTCGCGTCGTTCGTGGCTTCGCGGGCGGCGCGGCGCTCGGCGTTCGCCTTGTCGCGCAGCGCGTAGGCCACGATGATCTTCTGGACCAGCGGATGGCGAACCACGTCGACATCCGAAAACTCACAGATCGAAATGCCGTCGATGTGCTCGAGCAGCGCCCGCGCCTCTCGCAGGCCGCTGCGCGCTCCCTGCGGCAGGTCGGTCTGGGTCACGTCACCGGTGACGACGGCCTTGCTGCCGTAGCCCAGGCGCGTGAGGAACATGCGCATCTGCTCGCTCGTGGCGTTCTGGGCCTCGTCCAGGATCACGAACGAGTCATTGAGCGTGCGGCCACGCATGAAGGCCAGCGGCGCGACCTCGATCTGGCCGCGCTCGCGCAGCTGCTCGACCTTGTCGAAGTCGAGCATGTCGTGCATCGCGTCGTAGAGCGGGCGCAGGTACGGATTGACCTTTTCGGCCAGATCGCCCGGCAAGAAGCCGAGCTTTTCGCCGGCCTCGACCGCTGGCCGCGCCAGGATGATGCGCTTGACCCGCTTGTTCAGAAGCCAGCTCGCCGCCATGGCCATGGCCAGGTACGTCTTGCCCGTTCCCGCTGGCCCGATACCGAAGGTCAGGTCGTGGGTCTTGATGGCCTCGACGTAGGTGCGCTGCGCGGGAGTCTTGGGGACCACTGCCCGCTTGCGCGGCGTGATCAGCACGGCCTCTTCGGCCAGCTCACCGAGCGAGTGGGTGGGATCGGCGCGCAAGGCGCGGATCGAGCCGGCGATGTCGTTCTGGTTGAGCTCGAAGCCCTTACCCACGAGCGAGGCGGCGTCGCGCAGGTAGCGCTGGGCCACGCGCACGTCGGGCTCCTCTCCGGTCAAATAAATGACGTTGCCGCGCAGGCTGATTTCGGCGCCGCTCTGGCGGGCGACTTCGCTGAGGAGGCTGTTTTGAGGGCCGGAGAGCGCCATCAACACCGCGGTGCTTTCGACCTCGAGGTTGGCGGAGAAACTCGGCTTGGTCATGACGCGGGCGATGGGGGAGACCTCCTCGAAGCGCCGCGCTCGGCGCCGGCCCTGCTCGAGGGCCTACACTGAAAAGCATAGAACGACTGCAGGGCAGAAGCACTCGACGGCGAACAGAATTTGGCCCAGGCCGCCGAAGCCCGTTAACCACCCCGGGTACCCCATGGCAGCCTGGAACAGGTGGATTGGAGTCGGAGCAGCCGCCGGCGTGATTTTCGCGCTGGTTCCGGTGGTCCAGGGCCGGATCGACCTCGAGAGTCCGCTCCGCAAGCTCTCGCGGCCCAAGGAAGCCGCTGCCGCCAAACTGGACGGCCTCGACCTGCTCCGGCTCGACGTGCGCCCGGGCCGCGTGACCGCGCCCCTCAGGGACGGCCGCACCGCCGAGCTCACCCTGGACCCCGTCGTGCAGCGCGCGGCGAAGGCCCAGATGCAGCGTTACCGGATCCCGGAGGGCGGCGTGGTCATGCTCGAGGTCAAGACCGGCCGCGTGCTCGCCTACGCCAGCTACGTGAACGAGGGCGAGAAGTTCGACGTCAACCTGCGCGCCGAGGCGCCCGCGGCCAGCGTCTTCAAGATGGTGACGGGCGCGGCGCTGGTCGAGCACGCCGGCCTCAGTTCGGAGACCGAGCAGTGCTACCGCGGCGGCAAGAGCCGCATCGAGCCGGACGAGCTGCAGGAGGATCCCCGCCGTGACAAGTGGTGCGCCACGCTCGGCATCGCCATGGGGCGGAGTCTCAACGTCGTCTTCGGCAGGCTGGCACAGAAGCACCTGACGCCCGAGGAGCTGACCCAGGCCGGAGGCGCCTTCGGCTTCGGGGCGCCGGTCCCCTTTGCCGTGCCCAACCAGGCGCCGCAGATCAGCGTGCCGCAGGACCCGCTCGAGTTCGCGCGGACCTCGGCGGGTTTCTGGAACACCACGCTCTCGCCGCTGGCCGCCGCCTCGATGGCACAGACCGTCGCCAACGGCGGCGTCACGCTCGAGCCTCGCATCGCCGCTGCGGTGTATCGCGACAAGGAGCTCCTGTGGAAAGACGAGCGACCGCCGCGTGTCGTGCGCCGGGCCATCAAGAGCGAGACCGCCGCGCAGCTCACCCGCATGATGGTGCAGACCGTGAGCAACGGCTCCGGCTACAAGAGCTTCCACGACGAGGCGGGGCGCCCGTACCTGCCGGAGATCAACGTGGCCGGTAAGACCGGCACGCTCACGGACCACAAGGCCAACCGGCACTACACCTGGTTCGTAGGTTTCGCTCCTGCCGAGAACCCCGAGGTCGCCTTCAGCACGCTGGTAGTCAATACGCCTACCTGGCAGATCAAGGCGCCGCAGCTCGCGCGCGAGGTTCTGCGCTCGTACTTCGCCAAGAAGGGCCGTCCTGGCGTCACGAGTCCCTGAATAGGGCACGCGACTCGAGCGTCGTTCATGGGGGCGGCACGCGCCGCCCCCTCGCCCGAAGTACGCGCTGCGCGATCCTCGACGGAGGAGAATTCGGACGAGCCTCCCCCCACGCGCGGGACAGCGACAGCTCCGTCTGGCACGACCGCGACAGCGTTGTCAGTGGTCGTGCGCACGCGCTTCGCGCATTCGTCGGAAACAGCGCCACAATCCGCCGCTGGCCCATGCCTTGCTTGAGTGCCACGCGGAGGATCGATTGCGTAGGTGGCTCTTTCTGGGAGTAGTCGGTGCGATCGCCGTTGCTTGCTCCACGAGCGACAGCGCGCCCGCCGGCTTCGCCAACGACGGGAGCTTCGGCGGCACCGGCGGCACGACGAACGGGGGCGTGAATATCCCTCCCGAGGAGCCGCCCCCGGAGCAAGAGCTCGAAGACACCTTCCGCGCCCCCGTGATCAGCGGGCGCTGGGTGTGGACGGCCAACCCGGATACCGGCCGGGTTGCGCTGATCGACACCGCGTCGCTCGAGGTCACGACCGCCGACGTCGAGCTCGGGCCGACCTACCTCGCGGCGCTGCCGAGCCCTGCCGAGGAAAAGAGCGCCGCGCTGGTGATCAATACCGGCACTGATCGCGTCAGCGTGCTCGCCTCGGATGGCGGCGTGATCGAGAGCATCGCTGTCGACGTTCATCGCGGTGCCAACTCGCTCGAGGTCGCGCCGAGCGGGGCGCTGGCCGTGATCTGGACCAACTCGCTGCTCGTCGAGGCGCCCGATCCGACCGAGGGTTTTCAGGACATCACGGTGCTGACCATGGGCGATGAGCCCAAAACGAGGCGCCTCACCGTCGGCTACCGGCCCACGCGCGTGTTCATCAGCCAGGACGAGAGCCAGGCCTTCGTCGTCGCCGAGTCGACCATCAGCGTGGTCGCTCTCGAAGGTGATGGCGCGCCGCGGGTGCTGCGCGACGTGCCGCTCGGCGCAGACGTGGACGAGGCCGCGAGCTCGCGCGACGTCAGCGTCACGCCCGACGGTGCTCACGCGTTCGTGGTGCACGAAAGCAGCGCGGGCATCGACATCATCGACTTGGGGACGGGCGAGAAGCAGCGGGTGACGCTACCCGGGCCGGTCACGGACCTCGATCTCGCCGCCGACGCAACGCGAGCCTTCGCGGTGATACGCGGCAAGTATGGGTACGTGCCCGATCCGGCAGGGGCCGGCGGGGCGAGCGGGGGAGCTGGTGGCGAGGGTGGAGCCGGTGG
>DATLIL010000570.1:0-6967 GCA_035539475.1 Polyangiaceae bacterium | reverse complement strand
GCTCGAGGCTGACGTCGGAGAGAATCGAGATACCCTGGATGGCGAGGCGGGTGAGCATGCGAGCAAGCTTCGTTCAGCTCGCTTGCGCCGGCCAGCCGCGGGCGGACATTGTTTGACCGCCGCGCGTCAGCCGGCTGGCATGCAGCCCGCCACGATCACGTCGGGGACGCCGGGCAGATAAATGACGGGCGCCGGCGCGCCGCGGGCGAGAGCTTCGAGCTCCGCCAGCCGGTACCAACCCTTGCAGGTGCCGACGTGGAAGGAGCCGTCCGCTTGCCGCACCCGCACCTGCACCGTTCCCTTCACGAAGCGTCCCGAGTGCTTGATGCCGGAGCGGCGCAAGTACCCCAAACCGCGCTCGGCCAGCAGCGCCTCACCCCACACACGGTGACCGTTCCTGAGGATGTGCAGGAAGCGCTGGTGCTTGCGCCAGAAGTGGAACGTCAGCGGCCCAACGACGGCGAGTGGCGTGAAGGTGAGCACCACGATCAGCCCCGCGGTATCAGCCGCCGCCTTGCCGGATACGAGCCCCGACACCGACCCGAAACCGCTGGCGAGGACCACGACCAGGACGGGCACGACCAGGAACATGAGCAGCGTCGGGGGGCCACCGCTGCGGATGGCGATCAGGAAATCGTCGTCCATGTCGGCAGTGCCACTCTACTCGAAGGTGACGTGGCCGGAGCGGCGCAGGTTGCCGCGTCCGGTCGGCCACGGCAGGCAATCCGTGCCCGAGCTCGCCACGCTGTAGACCAGCACCTGGCGCTCGCGATCGACCGCGTCCTTCAAGCTGACGACGATCTCCAGCGTGCCGTCGCCGTCGAGGTCGGCAAGCGCCGGCACGGGCATGGCGCCTCGATCGGGCAGCGGCAGCTGGTGCAAGAGCTCGCCATTCGCGCCGAGGATGAAGAGCGCTCCGCCGCCAGCACTCACCGAATAGGTGTTGAAGACGAGCTCGGGCCGGCCGTCTTTCGAGAGATCTGCCGCCACCACGCCGCCGGTGAAGACGCCCGCGCTGCTGGTGAAGGTCTGGCGCCACAGCTCCTGATTGCTCGAGCTCACCGCGTGAATGCGCCCGTCGAAGCCGGCGAAGACGAACTCCACACCAGCGCTTGCGGGATCGAGATCCACGACGGTGACCTGGTTGGTGGTGGCCACGATGTTGTCACCGGGATCCCACAGGCCGTCGATGAAGTCGGGCGCGTGGAAGGGCGTGACCCAATCGTCGGGACGGGTGCCGTCGTGACGCACGACCCAGAGAGCCACGCCGCGCTCGCGATCGGACTGTGCGGCGTTCTGCACCGAACCCAGCATGACGAGCTCGTTCACGCCGTCGCCGTCGACGTCGGCGATGGCAGGCGCCGTGTTGGTGAAGTGCGCCTGGTTCGCGCTCTCTTCGTCATCGGCGTAGCCCTGCTGCGCCTCGGCGTAGTCGTGCAAGAAGCGGATGCCGGGGAACTTCGTGCGGCCCTCGAAGATGGGCGCAGCGTCGAACGCGCGGCCCGTGCCGGCATGCAGGCTGACGTAGGCATTGTCCTGAGGCGCCAGGATATCGGCGATCCCATCGTCGTCGACGTCGCCGAGAGCCACGTTCTGATCGTAAGCGGAGTGTACGTAACAGGCGTCGTCACAGCCGCTCGCGCCCGTGGTGTTGGGAGGAAACCCGCTGACGATGGTGCCGTCCGGGTTCACGGCGATGATGATGTCGGTCTGACCGCCCTGCTCGAGCTTGCCGGTGGTCACGGCCACGAGCTCGAGCTGACCGTCGCCGTCGATGTCTTCGGCGGCGAGCGAGCGCATCTCGTCGCGCCACTCGAAGGGAAAGCCTGGTAGCGCGCTGCCTTGCGCGTCCCAGGCGCCGATCACGCCGCGCGAAGCCACGGCGACCTCCAGACCCGCCACGTCGGGGCGCAGATCGGCCACCACCGGCGAGGCCCAGATCCGACCGGGGAGCTCCGCGCGCCAGGCGACCGCTCCGTCGAGGTGCCAGACGAGCAGCGTGTCGTCGCGCGGCACGACGATCTCGCTCACGCCGTCGTCGTCGAGATCGGCGAGCGCCGGTGAGCCGAGCCAGGCTTCGTGCCAGCGGTCGAAGAGAGTCGTCGAGAGCTCGGGCTCACTCACCACTTCCGAGCCGCCGTCAGCGGCGCAGCTCGCGGCCGGGAGATCTTCGACCGGATCGCTTCCAGGCGGGATCGAGCTCGAGCCGCCTTGCGGGGCTGCGGAGTCGCCGCCGTCGTCGTCAGCGCTGCATGCGCACAGCAGGAGAGCGATGGTCAGAGAAGAGGCAAACCGAGGGCTGAGCACGAGCTCGAGCGTATCAGAGGATCGAGTCCAGGAAATCCGCGACGGCGTCCTGGGGCTCGGGGGTCTCCCAGTCGGTGCCGTTGTGGACGGCCCCCTGCACGATGTGGAAGCTCGAGCAGGTGCCGGCGGCGAGCAGCGCGTCGTGCAGTCGCTGGCTCTGGCCGATGGCGCTGAGACAGTCTTCGCTGCCGTGCATGATCAGAAAAGGGGGTAGCGCGGCCGTGACGTAAGTCAGCGGATTCGCTCTCGCGACATCGTCGGCACATGCCGGTTCCGCGACGGTACAGCCGAGCAGCTCGCTCTCGGCCGAGTCCGGCAAGCCGTGAACCTGAGTGATGGGCGAACAACCCTGCTCCTCGAGATCGGCATCGATCTGGTCGAAGACCATGGGCCCGTACCAGTCCACCACTGCCTGGACCGCGCTCGAAACGCCGTCATTTCCCAGCGCCGGATCATCCCACTCGGACAGGCCACCGACACCGAGCAGCGCCGCCAGGTACCCGCCCGCGGAGCTGCCGAACGCGACGAAACGATCGGGGTCGAGGTTCAGTGTATCGGCCTGCGCACGCAGGTAGCGCACGGCCGCCTTCACGTCGACGATCTGCGCCGGAAACGTGGCGTCGCTGGACAGCCGATACTCGATCGAGGCGACGGCGTAACCGCGACAGAGCAAGCGCAGCGCCTGTGCTGCTTCGGCACGGCTACCACCGCGCCAGCCGTTGCCGTGGATCCAGATCACGAGCGGCGCCGGAGTGCTCAGGCCGTGCGGAACGCGCAGGTCGAGCAGGTTCATGTCACCGGGGCCGTAGGCGATGTCGAACGTCGAGGTGTAGCTGCCCGGAGAACACACCGGCGCGAGCGCGTCGCCCACTTCGATCACCGGCGGCGCGACCGAGGGGGGACAGCTCACACCGACGTCACCACCTGCTCCAGCCGCTGCAGCGCCCGCTCCACCGAGCTCTCCGGCGCCGGCGGCGCCGCCTGCAGCGACCACAGCGCCGCCCAACCCGCCTGCGTCGCTGACACCACCGCTGACGCCGCCCAACCCACCTGCGTCACTGACGCTGCTGACGCCACCCAACCCGCCGATGCCGCCTGCATCCGTGGTCGCTCCCGCGGCTCCGGACGGTGCACCCGAGCTATTCGGAGCACCTGCGATCGGAACGACACCGCCCTGACCCGCGGCCGTGTCAGCGCCGGCTTCGCCGTCTTGTGTCGCGCCCGCGCCGCCGGCGTTGGGAGAAGGTTCCGCCGGCTCGGAATCGACCGTACAGCTGAAGGCCCAGAGCAGGGCGAGAGCTCCCCAGTCGATGACCCGCGGCATGGGCGGCTTGTAACCGAAACTCGCCCGAGCGCCGCGCAGAAACGTGTTCGGGCCAAATTTCCAGTGCATGGCGCGGGGGGCGAAACAGGGTGCACCATCACCCTGGCTGAGTAAGCTTCGTGCCCTCATGTTCCGGCAGTCCCGCTGTTTCGCCCTGCTCGCGCTCCTCGCGCTCTCCTGCTCTCGCAAGGCCGAGCCCGAACCCAAGCCGGTCGTGGCCGACGCGCCCAGCGCCACCGCTCAGCCCTCGGCCAGCGTGGCCGCCGCCGTGACGCCGAAGAAGCCCGAGCCGGTCAGGCCGTACAACGTCGTCCTGATCATGATCGACGCCCTGCGCGCCGATATGCCCTGGACCGGGTACCCGCGCGAGATCGCGCCGTGGCTCACCGCGTTCGAGAAGCGCGTCGCGAGCTACCACCGCGCCTACTCGCTCTCGAGCTACACCGCAAAGTCGGTGCTGCCGGCGCTGACGGGGCACTACCCCTCGGCGATGGCGCGCGACGGCTACTTCTTCACCAAGTGGATGCCGGAAAACGAGGTCATCACCGAGCGCGCGCAGAAGGCCGGTCACCGCACGCTCGCCGGTCACGGCCACGGCTACTTCTTGCCGGGCATGGGCCTGGACCAGGGCTTCGACGACTACCGCCTGCTCAAGGGCACCTTCCTCGACAACACCGGCGTTCACGACGTCAACAGCGATCGCCTGAACAAGCTCGGCAAGGAGCAGCTCAGCGATCCGAAGAACATCGGGCAGGAAGGCAACAAGCGATTCTTTGCCTACTACCACTACCTCGATCCGCACTACTCGTACTCCAAGCACCCCGGTCACCCGGATTTCGGCAACAAGGCCCGCGACGTCTACGACAACGAGGTGCACTTCACCGATCAGTGGGTCGGTGATTTCGTCGACTGGCTGCTGGAGCAGCCGTTCGGCAAGCAGACGGCGGTGATCATCACCGCCGATCACGGCGAGGGCTTCGGCGAGCACAATCACTACCGTCACGCCTACGAGATCTGGGAGTCCCTGGTGCGCGTGCCGCTGCTGATCTACGTGCCTGGCGCCACGCCGACGCGCATCACCACGCCGCGCAGCCACATCGATCTGGCGCCGACCATCGCCGATCTGATGGGCATTCCGCCCGATCCGACCTGGCCCGGGAAGAGCCTCGTACCCGAGATCTTCGGCGAGGAGCCGACGGCGCGACCGGTGATCGCGGAGCTGCCGCGCGCCGATCTGATGGACCGCCGCCGCGCGCTGATCGACGGCGACTACAAGCTGATCGCCTTCGGCGACGACCAGAGCTACCAGCTCTACAAGGTCAGCGAGGACTTCAAGGAAGAACGCGATCTGGTCAAGACCGAGCCGGAGCGCTTCGAGGCGATGAAGAAGCGCTACCTCGAGGTCAGCGCCACCATCCCCAACGTGAAGATCACCGGTGGCGCGCCGCTCAAGGGAGCTCCGGCCGGACGCGGCTGGTGAAGGCCGAATGATCGTCGAAGCGGTCGACTCGGCCTGGATGCAGGCGGCTCTGGCGGAGGCCGACCTCGCGCCCGAGCACGGCGATGTGCCGGTCGGTGCCGTGGTCGTCGCGGCCGACGGCAGCGAGCTCGCGCGCGATCACAACCGGCGCGAAGAGATCGCCGATCCCAGCGCTCACGCCGAGCTCCTGGCGGCGCGGCGCGCGGCGCAAAAGATCGGACACTGGCGGCTCGAGGGCGCCACCGTCTACGTCACGCTCGAGCCCTGCGCCATGTGCGCCGGCGCTCTGGTGAATGCGCGCATCGCACGCCTCGTCTACGGCGCGACCGATCCCAAGGCGGGCGCCGTGCACAGCCTGTTCGGCATCGGCACGGATACGCGCCTCAATCATCGCTTCGAGGTCGCTGCGGGGATTCACGCGGCCGAGTGCGGCGCGCGCCTGACTGCGTTTTTTGCCAAGCTTCGCGCTGCGGGTGAGAAGTAGTAGAATTCGTGCCGTTCCACGGAGAACGGCATGAGCGAGCTCGGCAAGATCCAAGGTCTGCTCGGCGACAGAGCGAGCTTTCTGCTCGACCATCAGTGCAAGACGATCGACAGGGGGCGCCTCGCGTTGCCGTCACCGGGCTTCGTCGATCAAGTCTTCGGGCCCAGCGCTCGCGGCGCGCGCGTGCTCGGCAGCTTGCAGGCGCTGTTCTCGCATGGGCGCCTGGCCGGCAGCGGCTACCTCTCCATCTTGCCGGTCGACCAGGGCATCGAGCACTCGGCAGGCGCGTCGTTCGCCAAGAACCCGGACTACTTCGACCCCGAGAACATCGTGAAGCTCGCGATCGAGGGCGGCTGCAACGCTGTCGCCTCCACCTTCGGCGTGCTCGGCATGGTGGCGCGCAAGTACACCCACAAGATCCCGTTCATCGTGAAGTTCAACCACAACGAGCTACTCACCTATCCGAACAAGGCCGAGCAGATCACGTGGGGCACGATCAAGCAGGCCTGGGACATGGGCGCGCAGGCCGTCGGCGCCACCGTCTACTTCGGCTCGGCCGACGCCACGCGCGAGATCGTCGAGGTCTCGAACATGTTCCAGCAGGCCCACGAGCTCGGTATGGCCACCATTCTCTGGTGCTACATCCGCAACAAGGCCTTCAAGACGGGTGGTGTCGACTATCACGTCGCCGCCGATCTCACGGGCCAGGCCAATCACCTCGGCGTGACCATGAGCGCCGACATCATCAAGCAGAAGTTGCCGGAGGTGAACGGTGGCTTCAAGGCACTGAACACCGGCGATTCGTCGTACGGCAAGCTCGACGAGCGCATGTACACCGAGCTCTCCAGCGATCACCCGATCGACCTCTGTCGCTACCAGGTGGCCAACTGCTACATGGGCCGCGCCGGTTTGATCAACAGCGGCGGCGCATCGGGCAAGCACGATCTGGCGGAGGCTGCGGCGACGGCGGTGATCAACAAACGCGCCGGAGGCATGGGTCTGATCAGCGGACGCAAGGCCTTTCAGCGGCCCATGGCGGAAGGAGTCAAGATCCTGAACACGATTCAGGACGTGTACCTGTGTCAGGAGATCACCGTCGCCTGAAGCCATTGCGCTGGTCTGTGATTTTCGCGCTCGCGATAGCCTGCGCGGGCAGCTCGTCTCGCCAGCAGACGCGGTCGGAAGCGTGCCCGCGACTGGCGCAGCCGCGCGCTTCGGGATTTCCCTTCGACCCCACGGGCTGTGTGTGCGTCGGCCAGAAGCTCGGCGGCGACTACCCCGACCTCGCGCCGCTCTGGATGATGGGCGCGGTCGCACGTGCGGTTGGCGTGACCTTTCGTAAGGCCTTGGAGTCCAAGCCAGCGCCCACGAC
>DATLIL010000569.1:0-7203 GCA_035539475.1 Polyangiaceae bacterium | reverse complement strand
TCACCAAGCCGATCGAGCTCGCGATCGTCGCGAACCCCTCCGAGGAGAGCTCCTCGGAGCCCTTCGGCGCGGTGTCCCTTGCCCTGCGTCGCTGGGAGCCTGACGCGCTCGCTCCGCTCGGTTTCGGCGGCTCCGGACGGGTGCGAACACGGGGGAACTGCCTCGCGGCGCCCGCGCTCGGTCCCGCGCCGGCGCGGCTGATCTGCGGCGAGCAGCTGGAGCAGGCGCGCAAGCTCGAGCCCTACCTCACGCGCGGACTGCCGCTCGAAGCGCTGGGCCCTGCCCCGGTTCAGTTCGTGCTGCGCCCGGCGCCGCTGCAGGGCATCTGGCGCGAGCTGAAGCCGGGTCTCGAGTCGGCGATTTCGGGCCTGCTTGCTCAGGACGACGGTGGCGACGCCGCAGATGGCGCGGCCGTGCGCGCGATCGCAGCGGGCCTGTTCGCAGAGACCGACGCCTGGGCGCGCTCGGTCGAGAACGTGGTGGCGGAGCTCGTACCCACGCCGGAGGCAGGTTTCGAGCTCGCCGTGACGATCCGCACGCGCGACCCGCAGCCCTGGCTGATGGCGGCGAACGAGCGTGTCACCGCAGCTCCCGCGGCTCTTCCGTCGCTGTTCGATAGCTTGCCCCCGCAGGCGACGAGCGCTGGCTTCATGTTGGGCTTTGCTCCCCGGGACATGCGGGTCCTCACCGACGCGACGCAGACACTGCTGCGGTCGGAGCTACTGGCCGCGTTCGACGCCGCCCTGGTGGCGATGCTGCCGCAGTTCGACGTTGCGAAGGAGCTACTGCAGGAACTCGTGACCAGCCCTTGCGTGGCGGCGCGCGAGATGGTGTGGGCCAGCGTCCCCTACGAGACTGCTTCCGCCAAGCCCGCGAGCGTCGCTGAGGCTCGGCTGCGGAGCTGGCTCGGTCACGGCCTGTTCGCAGCGCCGCGCGAAGCGGGTTGCGCGGACCTCGTGCGCCGCAACCTGAATCGCTTCGTGACCTCGAAGGAGCTGCGAGAGGCGCTGAAGTCGTATATGCCCGATCTCGCCGTGCGCAAGGTGGCCGCGCCGCGCCGTCTCGGCAAGGCCACGGCTTTCGAGCTCGACGTGTCGACGCGCATGCTCGAGTTCCTCGAGTTCAAGTCCCGGGCCGAAGCAGCCTGGCCGCTCCAGCTGTTCGCCGAGAAGCCCGAGCTCGGCGGTCCCGTCATGCTCGTGCCCAGCCCGGCGCCAGAAGACGCGCGCACCAAGCTGACGCTGATCGTGCACCAGGCCGAGCACGGCGACTGGATCGGGTTCTCCGCGGACGCGGAACAGCTCGCTCGCGTGATGGAGCAACTCGGTCGGCAAGCGGCCGTACGAGGCCCCGGGCTCGCCCGCCTACGACAGCCGCACACCCTCAACGGCGAGTACTTCGATCTGACGGACGTGGAGCGCCAGCTCGCCTCCGACCCGAGGCTGCGCGCGCTGATCGAGGCCATCGGCGGCCCAGCCGTCTTGCGCGAGCGGATCGTCAGCACGACGCGCGTCTACCGCGAGCAGGGCACGCTGAACACGCGCGTGAGCTACTTCTTGTCGCCGCTCACCGTCGCCGCTGTCAAACGGCTGAGCGCGCTCGACGCCGAGCGGCTCGAGGCGATCGGCCTCACACCCGATGGTGCCGCAAACGAGTCGCCCTGATTCGAGTGCGCCGTCGTTCAGTGTGCTCTTGGGCGTGCTCACGACCGTCGCGGCGATCATGGCCGTAGCGAGCTCGATCGCCACGAGACGGAGCTTCGAGTGCGCGGGCAGCCTGCAGATCGTCCCGGAGCCCGCGGCTTGGCGCGGCTGGCCGAGCGAGCAGGGGAAACTCAGCGGGGGCCCCGAGCTGCCTGCGTTCGAGGATCGCTTGTTCGGTTTTCTGTTTCGCTACGGTAAGCCGCTCGGAACGAAGTACCCAGGCTACGGTTTCACCGAGCTCGTGGATCCGGCGTTGTGCCCGCACTCCGAAGTCAGCCTCGACAGCTGGTTTTCGCAGGGGAGCGCCCCGTGGACTCGGCATCCCGAGGAGCTCGCGCTGCACCGCAGCCCTGGCGACGGCACGATGGTGATCTCCGGCAAGTCCTGGGAACGTTTCACGGGTGGAGCGCCTCCTGCCCCGGAGTTCGTCGTGGCCTTCCGTCGTCGGCTCGAGCCCACGACCTTCACCGTTGCCAGGGAGCCGGCCCTGCCTCTTCTCCCGCTGTGGCTCGCAGCCATCAGCGGCGCGGTGGGCCTAGCCGGCAGCGCCGCGGGTAAGCTCGAGCCGAAGAAGACACGCCTGTGGTGCTCGTTGCTGGTGCTTGCACTGATGATGTTCGCGCTCGTGAAGGCCGCGCTGGACTCGATCGCCGAACGTATGGTCTGAGCTCTATCGCGCATCGATCCTCGTCGGGCTGGCTGTCACTGACAGGTTCTGTGCCAATTGGTGGGGAGGGCCAGCTGGGGTCGGCGTAGTATCGGGACCATGAGGATGCATTTGGTGTGTTTGGGAATGGTGCTCGGGGTGTTGCTCCTTCCGGCGCGTGCCGAAGCCAAGGGGATACCCCTCATCTACAACACGGGAGAGGAGGCGTTTGCCGTGGGCCCGTTGCCCGCGCCGTTCGACAAGGAGCCGGACCTCGCTGGCTATCAAGCGGGGTACCTGTGCCAGATCAAGGGGATCATGTGGTCCTACTTCTCGGTCTCCGACTGCAAGCCGGTGGCGTTCAAGGACGACACCTACTCGGACGATCCCGAGCTCGTGAAGGCCATCAGCGCGAAGTACAGCGAGAACGACATGCAGCGCGGGGTCTGGGGCCGCTTCGGCTGGATGCTCATGGCCGTCGGTGTCGTGGCCGGCGCGGGGCTCTGGCTGAAGGAGAAAGTCACCGGCCAGAGCGGCGCCAGTTCCTGAGCGCTCAGTCGGTTATTGGGGGAGGTCGTCGCGCACGAGCGTGTGGCGGCCGAGGGTGATTCTCGGCGGCAGCGTCTCGCGCGCGATGACCTTGGTGAAGTCCGGCGCTGCGAAGGCTTCGACTTCCGTCACGTCGGGGCCGTCGATGCGCAGCAGCGCGAGCGCAGAGGCGCTCGCCTGGGACGTTCCGATCAACGCACGCGCTCCGGCGCCCAGACACGGCATGGCGAGCTGGCGCAGTCCAGGCGTCGCGCCGGGGTAGTAGGCGTGCTGGTGACCGCTGGCGTAGAGATCGACGCCGTGGCGCACGAACAGCGCCTCCAGCTTGTCGTCGTTCAAGATCTCGCGCTCGCGCCCGCGCGCGATCGGGTGCAAGGGCAGGTGCCCGAAGGCGATCTTCACGGGGAAGCTCTTGGCGTTGTCGAGTTGCTGCTCGACCCAGCCGCGCTGCTCGGCGGAGAGAGGTCCGACACTCGCGGCGTCGAGCGAGAGGAAGAAGGCGCCCTGGAAGCTGAACGAGTAGCGCAGCGGGTAACGCTCGGCGTCGATGAAATCGAGGCCCGCGTCCCTGGCTTGCCACTGCCCGACGTACTCGGCGCGCTCTGTCGTGAAGCTCGGTGAGGCGTCGTGGTTGCCAGGCGTGGGGGCGATGGCGATGCCGGCTCGCCGTAGCGGCTCGATGACCGCCGAACGAAAGCCACGCCACATGGCCGGGGCATCGACCCCGCTGCGCTGACCCGCCACCATGTCACCGGTGATCAGCACCAGGCCGGGGCGGAGGCGCTCGGTCAGAGCGCGAACAGCGGCGTGTACGTCCCGTCCGTAGACCGTGGAGCCGTAGCCCTGATTGAGATCGCTGATCACAGCCAGCCCGAAGCCAGTGGGCTGCACGGGGCTCCGTGGCGCGGCCTGGGGCTCGCCGCTCGGCCACGTCAGAGCAACGACGCCGACGACTGCGCAGACGACGGCGCTAGCCGGAACACCGCGGGGCATGCGGGACGGCAAGCTAGCACCCGGAGCGACTCTCGCAATGCGGTGAGCGCTACCAGGGCAGCGCTTTCGCGCCGTACTGTTTTTCGACTTCGGCGACGTGCTGCAGCACGCGCTTTCGTCGCTCTTCGAGCCCGGCGAGCTGCGCGTCGCTCAGCAGCGGCGCCAAGGGATCGCTCGCCATGCGTTGCGCCAGCCGCTTCACGTCCAGCGCGCGGATCGCGGCGACGGACTTCTTTCGGAAGCGCTGCACCGCGGACAGGCGCGCCTCGAGGATCTTGCTCGACTTCTCGCGCACCTCGAAGCCGTTGGCGTTGTCGATGTAGACGAGCCGCTCGGAGCCCGAGATGTGACGCACGTTCGTGTTCTCGCCGCCCCAGCGATCGATGTTGCCGATCAGGTAGTCGAATAGAATCAGATCGGAGAGCTCCGCGGGGCGATCCGCGAACGTTGGCGCCGGCGGCTTGAGCACGCGCAGCTCACCGCCGCGGAGCTTCTTTTCACGAAAGTACTCGGGCGGGCGCTGAAACGGCGAGACGGCGATTCGAGGATCGATGCGCAGCCAACCTGGCCAGTCCTCGGGCAAGTCGAGGGGGATCAGCTCTTGCGGGATCCACCAGACCACGGAACCGCGCACGCTGCCCTCTCTGACGACGACCTCCTCCAGCCGTGGATCCCCCGCCGCGCTCGCTGCGAGCCGACTCCAGGTGATGCTGCGGCCGATCGCGGGCGGCACCCGATCGAGGCCGAGCTGGCGGTCGAGGTAGTACGCTGCGAGCTCGGAGCTCCAGTTGGCCGCAAAGGTCTGCTCTGGCTTGAAGTAGCCCTGAACGTCCCCGCTGAAGGTCAGTCGGAATGCGAGTGAGCGTCCGCCCGAACCCTTCTCGACTTTGATGATCGCGGCGCTGGCCAGCGTCGCTCGGACGCGATCATCCAGGCTGGCAGCACGGGTAACCGATGGTTTGGCCGGTGCCGCGGGTGCGCCCGCTGTGCCGATCATGCTGCCGCAGACGACGGCAGCAATGACCGCCAGCAGCGCGGTGTAACCAGCTCGGCGCTGCACGCCGAAAGCGTTGCAATTGGCGTGCCGTTCAGACGGGCGGAACGGCGTGCGGAGGCGCGAACTCGATCAACGTGATGGTGTTCCCCGCTGGATCGCGGACGTGGGCCAGCGTGTCGCCCCAGGGTTGCTTGGCAGCTGGGGCAGTGATGACGGCGCCGCGGCTCTCGATCAGCGTGCACGCGCGTTCGACGTCCTTGACGCGAAAGGAGATGCCGGCAAAGCGGCCGACCAGATCGCGAGCTTCGTCTTCGTCGTCGACGCGCTCGACCAGGAGCTTGAGCTCGCCAATCGAGAACATGGCGACGCCCGTCTCGGAGTCGATCAGCCCCACCGAAAGGCCCAGCGCCTGTTCGTAGAATTCGCGCGTTCTGTCCCAGTCACCGGGTCGAGTGAAAAGCCGCAAATGCGTGACCGCGACCACGATCGACATCGCGCGCAGCCTAGCACCGAAAACGAGACCCGTTCAGCCGAAGAGTCCGTCGATGCGGCGCGGTTTGCCGACGCTCTCGAGATAACCGCCGAGCCCGATCGTGGCGGGCGAGCCCTGCGCGTCCGTCACCGCCGCCATGTCGAGCACCGAATTCAGGAGCTGGTTCACGGTGTACGCCGAATCACCGTAGTAATACGCGCCGCCGATTTCGAAGGTCTGGGCCGGCCCGGCGTCGAAATGGTAGCCGCGCCGCGCGCCGCCCAGGTTGCCAGCGAGGACGTAGGCCATCTTCATGTGGCCGTGACCGAGCCCCTCACCCAGGTCGGAGGCCAGGATCACGAGTGTGTTGTCCAGCACGCTGCCCTCGGGTCCTTCGGGAATGGCGTCCAGATCGGCCAGCAGCGCGGCGAACTGCGACACGAAGAAGCGATAGCCATCGAGCAGTCGCTGATCGTAATCGAGCTCGGTGCCGCGACCGGGGCGCAGGAACGCGGTCGTGCCGGGCAGCGGATCGCCGTGCACCATAGCGTGCCAGTCGTACATGGCGGCCTGATCGAGCGCCAGGTCGAGGTCCGGAATGCCGAAGCGAGGGTTCTGCTGGTTGACGAACTCGAGGCGGCCCACGGGCGCCAGATCGCAGGCCATGGAGTGAGCCAGGATGCGGCGCTGCAGTGGCGCGAGCTCGTCCATCGAGAACCCGCTGTAGTCCGTCACGCCGTCGAGGCCTTCGGGGACCGTGCACTGCGCGCTGACCTGAATGTCGACCTCGAGCTGGCGGATGAGCGCGGCGTGCTCCTCGAGCCGGCGACGGTCGTCGCTGCCCAGGCCCTGCTTCAGATCGTCGAAGCTGTCGCGCACGGCGTCGAGCACGCTCTTGTTGCGCTCGCGCAGCTGGCGTAGCGCCACGTCCGCCTCGCTGGGTTCGTCATCGCCGATGCCCGTGAACAGTGACGAGAAGGCCTGGCTCGGGTGAGCGTTCAGGGTGATGGCGTTACCTCTGCCCTGGAAGAAGAAGCGGCTCGTGGCGGTCGCCGCGGGCGGCCCCCAGGTGGCGAGCCCTGCATCGCCGTCGACGGCCAGGTCCACCGAAGCGTAGGGGTGTGAAGCACGCAGCGCCTGCCCGATCACGTGCTCCACCGACGGGCCGTTGGCGCCTCCGTCCGTGGTGGCATCGGCGCGGATCTCGGCGAGCTGGTTGTCGTTGGTGGTCGGGAACGCTCCGGTGGTCAGCGTGCCGGTGAGCGCGGCCTCCTGCTTGCCGGGATGACCCCAGACGAAGGCTTCGCCGCCCGCGGCCAGCATGGGGTTGTCCAGGCTGGTCACGAACAGGCAGCGATCCTTGAACGGGTCGAGCGGCTGCGTCACGTAAGGCAGCTCGAAGGTCGAGCCGGCTGCCGAAGGGCGCCACTGGCCGAGCGGAACGCCCATCGAGTAGGCGACGACGATCACGCGCTTGGGCCCCGTCGCCGCGCTCTGCGCCCGTGCCACCCCGTCGATGCGCTCGAGCCAGGGCAAGCCCAGGGTGATGCCGCCGAGACCTGTCAAGAACCTGCGCCGTGACTGCGCGCGCCCACGATGTTGCCGCCTCATTCCACGACTCCGCTGCGATAGAGAAAGCCGTCCGTCCGAACCAGGGCCAGGATCAGCTGACGAATGTCGCCGCCGCTCTCCGCCACGCTCTGGCGCAGGTCGGTCAGGCTACAGGCGTCTTCCGCGAACTCCTTGCGACCGAGCGCCGCGCGGTACCACTGCAGCGCCGCATCCTGGCTCACTCCATGGCCTGCGATCTGGCGCCCGTGGGCCGCCTCGAGTTCGTCAACCA
>DATLIL010000568.1:0-2894 GCA_035539475.1 Polyangiaceae bacterium | reverse complement strand
CAGCGCCTGCTGCAGCGCGACGTCGAGGTCGGCCTCGAGCACCGCGCGGCCGAGCTTGATCGGCGACGGAGGCAGTACGAACGGCTGATCGCGCACGACGACGAGTAGTGACGTCGCCACGGTGGTGAGGCGCTCGAGGCGCGTGATGAGCTCGGCCGACTCCGGCGGCGTGGCGGCGGCGCTGGTCTTGCGCAGCGCCCGCAGCGCACCGAGGAGCTGGCGCAGGGCCGTGCGCGAAGCGGCCGAGAGCTGTGCCTGGCCACCGCGTGCCGCGCCGAGCGCATGCGTGACGACGGCCTCGTAGTAGGAGTCCGGACGATCGAGGGCAGGGCCGTCGGCGAGCAGGCGGAGGAGCAGCGAGGACGCGATGGCGGCGTCGTCCTTGGGCGCGGCGGCGTCGCTGGCGCTGCACCATTGCTCGACCTCGGCGGGCGCCGTGAGGCGTGCGAGGCTCGCGGCGAGCTCGTAGGGGCCGCTGGCGGACGTTGCCGCATCGAGGAGCGCGAGGGCGACGGTGGCACGCAAGCGCTCCTCGGCCGCGAGCGCCTGGTTCACCGTGGCGGCGCGCGCCGGCAGCTTCATGACGTCGAGCAGGAGGCGCTTGCGGAGCTCCAGGAGTGCCGGCTCGGAGCCAAAGGGCGAGCAGGTCGCTTCCAGCCATGGTCGTGCGCCCTGCTTGCAGACCGCCCCGACGAGCTCGCTCACCAGGAGGTCGGCGCCCGCGCCGGTCTGAAAGGTACTCTCAGGTGCGAGTCGTGACGCCAGCTCGTCCAGCCACAGTGCCGCGACCACGGGTGCTTGCTCCTTGAGCTCACCGAGCGCCTCTGGCGGAACGCCGGTCGCTGCGGCGGCCGCGGTGAGCGCCGCTTCGCGATCGGCGAGCGACCCGCTGGCGAAATCCGGGAGCGTTCCGGGGGTGGCGCAGAACGGCGGCAGCGGGATTGGCGCGGGCTGCTCCGGCGCTGCTGCACCGTCTGGCGGTGCCTCGGCCGGCGCCGGCGTGGGCTGCGCCTCGCGTTCGGCCTTCAGCGCCCGGGCACGTGTGCAGAGCGCCTCCGTTCTTTGCCAGAAGCGCGAGACAGCTGGATGTGCGCACGCGGGTTCGGCGGCGGATGCGCTCCGCGGCACGAGCAGCGTCGAACCCAATGTGAGCGAAAGAAGGATGCTGGTGGCTGAAGAACGCATGGTGCTCTCGTTGAACGACAAACGAAGATCCACGAACGTAACAGTCACTCACCAATCGGGGAAGTCCCACCTTGAGATGTGAACCCCTCACGCGATGGACTGAATTCATTGCTATTGATCGGCAGCTCGAAGACCCATAGCTTTTAGGGTTATGCGCCCGTCACTTCGCCGCTTCTCGAGTCTCGGCTTCTGCCTGGTTGCCCTTTCCGGCCTTGCCTGCAGCAAGACCAACAACGTCGATCAATCGACCAAGAACTCCTTCGCGCAGACGATCGGCCCGAACGGTGGCTTCGTGGGCGAGGAGAACGGGCTCGGCGTCTACATTCCGCCGGGTGCGCTGACCAAGGACAAGCTCATCGAGATCGCCAACGCGGCGCCCGATGAGTACCCGCCGCTCCCCGGCGATTTTGCCGCGATCGGCGAGGTCTACAGCTTCCAGCCGCATGGGACCACCTTCACGGCGCCGGCGACGCTCCACCTGCCGCTGCCGGAAGGGCAGATCGGAGCCGCGTACCGTGCGCAGCCGGGGGGCACTTGGGAACAAGTTCCGAGTCAGGTTTCGACAGAGGGAAACACTGCCTGGTTCGAGTCGATCGGGTTTTCGTTTTACGTCCTCGCAGGCGGCCAGCAGAGCGCAGGAAATGACAGCGGAACGACCATGATGCCCGACGCCACCGATCCGGGAGGGCCCGGCGGCGGCAACGGCGGAACCGCCGGAGTCAGCGGCGCCTCGGGCACGACTGGCAGCGGCGGCACGACTGGCGGCGGCGGCACGACCGGCGGCGATACCTGCCCGCCCGGGCCCGATGACGCTGCTCCCACGGGCTCCATCATGTCGTCGACTGGAATGGGTTCGTTCGCCGGCGTCAATTTCACTGCCCTGGACGGCTTCGTGGTGGTCACAGAGGAGCCGACCGGACCTCCCTACATGTCCACGGTCACGTTCGTGTTCACCGATCATGAACAGGCGTGCGGCTACGCGCTGGCGTCTGAAATATTCGTGCAACCCGGCGCAGGAAAGATCGACCACGTTTTGAAGCTATCGGGTCAGCTAGTCTCGGCAGGCTTGAGGGGCACTTCGGATACGGCTCCACCCCAGCTGATGGAAGGTGCGACGTACTCGATGATGCCGGGTGACTTCATGGGGACGATGGGCGTCTCGTTTCAGAGCGGCGACGGTCAGTGCAACCCGATGTCCAATGGCGACATCCCCGAATTTTCTGTGACGATCGACACCGTCAGTCCGACTAGGATCACGGGATCCATCGACGCTCCGGACACGGGTGGTGGCTCCCATTTCTCGGCGACCTTCGATCTCCCGATCTGCGCGCTCCCGAACATGCCAACGGGCCAGGTGTGCTGTCTGCCGTGAGGGTCTGAGCCGAAAATTCAGCCCCGCGTGAACAGCGGCGGCCGATTTTGAAGGTCGCTGCTGCCCGCGGCCGTTTCAGGTCGTGAAGTCGAAGCTGCTCACGGCCACCGTACTATTCGCCCTCGGCTGCTCGTCACCGGACTCCGCGCCCGAAGGCGTGGCCGGCTCGAGTCCGACGGCGGGAACAGGCAGCGCTGGAGCTAGCGGAACAGGGGTGACGGCGGGAACCGGCGGCACGGAGACTGGCGGGACCTCCGCCGGAAATGGCGGTGCGCCGGGCGCGGGGAGCGGCGGGGTGGCGGGCAGCGAAGCCGGCGGTTCCGGCGGTTCGGGCGGT